>CAYXCK010000037.1:0-12155 GCA_964463575.1 uncultured archaeon | reverse complement strand
ACTCTAATCTTTCGGTGATTTCATGGTTAACATCCTAATCGAAGAACTAGTTCACACACCAATAGAGCAACAGAAAGTCGAACTCGTTGAGAGGAAGGGCATTGGACATCCAGATAGCCTTGCAGATGGTATAGCTGAATCGATGAGCAGAGAGCTTTGCAAGGAGTACATTAAGAGATTCGGAGTCGTTCTACACCACAACACCGATGAAACGCAGATAATAGCTGGAAAGTCGAACCCAAGATTCGGAGGAGGGGAAGTTGTTGAACCGATAAAGATAATCCTCGTCGGCAGAGCAACTAAAAGGGTCGAGAATGAAAGCATACCAACAGATAAAATCGCCTTGAGAGCTGCAAAGAAGTACATCTCCACAGCAATGAGATATCTCGATCCGGAACTAGACGTGATCTTTGACATTAAACTTGGCGAAGGTAGCGCCGATCTCCAAGATGTATTCAGGAGAAGAAAGGAAGTTCCTCTTGCAAATGATACTTCATTCGGTATTGGCTTCGCTCCGCTTTCCGAAACTGAGAGACTCGTTTACAACGTTGAAAGGAGAATTTATGAAGAGCTTAGAAAAAAAGAGAAAGCAATAGGCGAAGACGTCAAGGTCATGGGTTTAAGAGAAAAAGACAAGATAACACTTACAATCGCGATTGCAATGGTAGACAGATTCCTGAACAACATTTCAGACTACGATGCTGTAAAAAAGGAAGTTGAGAGCTTTGTAAAGGAAATATCAGGGGAGTACACAAGAAAAAAAGTTGAGGTTAATGTGAACACGGCGGACGATTATGAAAGGGGTTGCATTTATTTAACAGTTACAGGCACTTCAGCCGAGAACGGCGATGATGGAAGCGTGGGGAGAGGAAACAGATGCAATGGACTAATAACACCCGGGAGACCAATGAGTATGGAAGCTACCAGCGGCAAGAACCCGATAAACCATGTAGGAAAGCTTTACAACATACTTGCGAACATGATTGCAAAGAGGTGTTATGAAGAGGTAGAAGGCATCGAAGAAATCTATGTGAGAATCCTGAGCCAGATAGGAAGGCCAATAAACGATCCAAAATCTCTGAGTATACAAGTTATACCTAAGAAAGGCTACAGTGTTGAAAAAATGGAGAACAGGCTTAGGGATATCGCCGAGGAGATGATAGGTAGAATAACTGATCTAACCTCAAAAATTGTGAATGGCGAGATTAGAACGTTCTGAATTTTTCCAAAATTCTGCGATATATTTTTTTAGCTAGCAAGATCTCGGAAACAAAGACGAATTCATCTTCTGAGTGCAAATTTCCTCCCCCTGGACCAAGATAAAAGCAAGGAATTCCGAATTTTCTCACGTGTCTCGAATCTCCAACTCCTAGCGAAAAAACAGCCTTAGGATTTCTTCCTTCTTCTCTTATCGCATTTACCATTATATTCAGCAACTTTAGGTCATCTTCAAGCTTTACCGAATCTGCAAGAATTCCATAGGCAGGTAGAAATCCAGAAACTTTTAATTCTATGTCTTTTCTCCTAAAAAATCCCAAAATTTCGTCAATACTTATCCAAGGAGCAAAACGAATGTCGGCGATTAAATCGCATTCCTTTGCGATTACATTCCTTTTCAGGCCACCCTTTATTATTGATGGATTGAATGCGGCCTCCCACGTCTTTATGACGAAATCCATACCCAATCCGGCAAAGATTTGTCTGTAATGCTCATAATTTCCCCGAATGCTTCTAAATTTGTCAACCGTCTCCACTATAAAATTCGCAGACTTGAAAATTGCACCCTCTCTCGCATCTTTGGAAGCAGTGTGACCGTCTTTTCCATAAAATTTCAAATCAACAGCTAAAACGCAGGCCTGCAGAACGTTTATAGAGTCGCAACCCGTGGGCTCGCCTATTATAACTGCGTCCGCTTTTTCTTTTTCAAAAACGATTTTCAAACCGTTTTTTCCCCCAACTTCCTCATCAGCTGTGAATGCCAGCTTTAAACCGAAATCTGGATCAAAATCTTCAACCGCTGAACAAATAGCTGCAATACAACCTTTCGCGTCACAACTACCCCTCCCGTACAGTTTTCCGTTAACTATTACAGGATTCAGTAAACTATCTTCCCCAGGAACTGTGTCCAAATGCGATGAGAGCATCAATGTCTTCTTTCCTCTGCTAATCTCAATCACCAAATTCTCCTTTCCTTCTTTTTCGTAGATCCTTGTTTCATAGCTCGAAAAAAGCTTTTGGAGAAAATCCACTGCATCGGACGTATTGCCTGGAGGATTTCTAGTATCTATCCTGATTAATTCCTTTGCCAACTCTATCGGACCCATTCAAAACACCTCTTAAATGCAATTGGTAAATGCTCCACCAAGTGCAGGGCTGTAAAGTTGTACCCATACTTTTCGAGGCAAATGTCTCCAGCCAATCCATTTATAAATGCCGCGGCACAAGCCGAATTGAAAGCATTATCGTTGCAAAGCAATGCTCCGCAGATTCCGGCAAGAACGTCTCCAGTTCCCCCAACAGTCATACCTGCGTTTCCCGTTAGGTTAAATTTTACCCTGCTTCCGTCGGTTATCAAATCCTTCTTACCTTTAAGCAATATTACTGCACCAATTTTCTTTGCAACGTTAACAACTTCTTCTGGCTCAGCGTTTAAATGTTTCTTGAGTTCCCCCCTGTGAGGCGTTAATATAGCTTCCACTTTTTCTGGAATCTCGCTAGTTATCCCCTCGGCATCCAGAACGACTTTTTTACAGCTTTTAAGCAGTTCCTCGACAAAATCCTTGAATTCTGGATTTTCTCCGACTCCCATTCCGATTACGGCAACATCGCATTTCCTTACTATTTCCTCAGCTTCTCCAAGGTTTTTTAAACTTATCTTCTCACCCTTCAATCCCCTTACAATAAGATTTGGACTGAAAGATGCAACCACGCTCTTAATATTCTCGGGCACTACTGTAATAACTATATCAGCTCCAGAATGATAACAAGCTAAACTCGCAAATGCAACTGCGCCAGTGTATTCGCCGCCACCAATCACCGCAACCCTCCCATGCATTCCTTTATGCGCATCACTGTACCTCCTGTAAGTTTCAACAACATCTCCAATTCCACACAGACTTTCAAATGCTCTGGGTATGCCGATGTCCTTAACTACTACCTCCCCGCAAATCTCTTTGGCCTTTAAAATCCCCGGCTTAAGCTTGTGGAAAGTAACGGTCAAATCCGCCTTAACAGCTATTTCGTAAGACCCTGTATCTGAGTCAAGACCGCTTGGAACGTCTACCGCCACCTTAAAAGCTTTTGTTGAATTTATTATTTCAATAGCCCTTGCATAATCCGCTCTCGGTCTTCCTTTCAGTCCTGTGCCCAACAAGGCATCAACAATAATTTCGGCATCTGTTTCTCCTATTTCTCGGATTTTGTATCCTGCTCTCTCCAATATTTCCAGATTCCTTCTTGCTATCTCGCTTCTAATTTCTCTGCTAACGAGATAAACTTCCACCTCAAAACCTTCCAAGTGTCTAGCGCATACAAATCCGTCCCCTCCATTGTTTCCAGTACCTGCAAAAATCGCCACTTTACCGCCCTCAAATCTTTTCTTTATTTCCTCTGCAACTGATCTACCAGCATTTTCCATTAATTGAAGTCTGCTCAGTCCAAAATATTCACAGTTTAAATCAAGGACTCTCATGTCCCTTGAACTTATTGTTTCCATGGCCAGAGATCGCGGAAACCTTAAATATTTTTATCCATTCACAAGAACATGTATCCAGAATTACAAAAAATCATTAAGGAACACAATGAAATGATGCGAAGCTCAATTCCGCTTATAGCGAGTGAGAACGTAACATCGGCCCTTGTGAGAAAATGCTACCTTTCAGATTTCGGGCATAGATACGCCGAAGGGAAAGTTGGAGAAAGATATTATGCCGGCTGTAAATTCATCGACGAAGTGGAAAAAATGGCAATCGATTTAACAAAAAAACTCTTCGATGCTGAACACGTTAATGTTCAGCCAATATCCGGAGTCGTAGCAAATCTTGCCGCCTTTTTTGCCCTTACAGAGCCGGAAGATATAATATTCAGTATTTCTGTTCCTTGTGGGGGACATATAAGCCATGACAAGATGTCAGCTGCTGGTTACAGAGGTTTAAAGGTCGTATACTATCCATTTGATGTGGAGGAGATGAACATAGACGTCGATGCAACCAAGAAGTTGGCTAAAGACATCAAACCAAATCTGTTTGTCCTAGGTTCAAGTTTAATATTGAGACACCAGCCTGTCAGAGAAATAAAAGAAATAGCAGAAGATCTAGATGCCTACGTCATGTTTGATGCGAGCCATGTACTTGGATTGATAGCGGGAAAGGTCTACAGAAATCCTATGAAGGAGGGGGCCGATGTATTAACGGCCTCGACCCACAAGACATTCTTTGGACCTCAAAGGGGGCTTATACTTAGTAAAAAAGAACTCGCAAAGAGAATAGACAAAGCTGTTTTCCCCGGGGTAGTTAGCAATCATCACCTTCACAGCCTCGCTGGTTACGTGGTTGCAACTATGGAGATGCTGGAATTCGGTGAAGCTTATGCAAAACAAGTGGTCAGAAATGCGAGAAAATTAGCAGAGAAGCTTTATGATCTTGGATATAAAGTTCTCGGAGAGAAGTTCGGGTTCACGGAAACCCATCAGATTGCCATCGATGTAAGAGATCTGGGTGGAGGAGATAGAGTTGCAAGAAGACTGGAAGAAGCGGGAATAATAGTGAACAAAAATCTTATGCCATGGGATAGTGTAGATATAGCCCATAATCCCTCGGGGATAAGGATAGGTGTTCAGGAAGTCACAAGACTCGGAATGAAAGAAGAAGAAATGGAAAGAGTCGCCGAGTTCATGGATATGGCCCTAAAAGATAGGAAAAACTTAAAAGAAATTAGAAAAGAAGTTGAAGAGTTCAGAAAAGACTTTCAAACGGTTAAGTACTCTTTTGAAGAAAACGATGCATATGAAATATGTTGAAGGAAATAAATCCGGAACTATACGAAAGGTTGAAATTAATCGATCCTTCGGAAGAGATATTTGATTTTCTTGAGAAGCCACTGAGAAAGAGTGTTAGGATCAATACATTAAAGGCTAGAACCGAATACGTAATTGGGAGGCTAAAAATACTTGAAGATAGAGTTCCATGGTGTAACGAGGGATTCTACGTTAGTGTCAAAGATTTCTCAAGCATTCCAGAGCACCATCTTGGAATAATATTTCCCCAATCGGCTGTTTCAATGATCCCCCCTGTGATCATGGAACTTGAACCTAGTATAAAAGTGCTCGACATGTGCGCAGCTCCGGGAGCTAAGACTACTCAGATTGCTCAATATATGGAAAACGAGGGCTGCATAGTCGCTAACGATGTAAAAAAGGAAAGAATAAACATTCTTATATCAAACTTACAGAAATGCGGTGTTCTGATTGCAAAAGTTACGATGATGGATGGAAGAAAGTTTGCGAAGTTCGAAAATCAATTCGATGCCGTTCTTGTCGACGCTCCTTGCAGCAACATAGGAATGATAAGAAAAAATTATCGCTATGCAAAACTCTGGAGTTTAAAATTGAGTTTAAATCTATCCAAAATTCAGAAGGAGTTGATACTGGCAGGTTATAAAGCATTAAAGCCGGGTGGAATATTAGTTTACTCAACGTGTACCCTTGAGCCCTTAGAAAATGAGGCTGTTGTGGATTACTTGCTAAGGAACACCAATGCAGAGATTGAAAAAATAAATTTACCAATAAGGGCCATGGGAGGGTTTAAAAAGTTTGGAGATCTCGAATTTTTGGAAGAGGTAAGAAAATGTCTCAGAATCCACCCACAGATGAACGACACGGAGGGGTTCTTCGTAGCCAAGCTAATAAAGTCATAGAACTTCTAAAAGAACAGTTTGGAGTCGATCTGGATTTTGAATTTGCAGTTAAAGGCAAAAGAAAAATTTACGCTATGAAAAAGTGTGATCTAAAACTGAGAAGTTTGCAGGATGGAATCTACTTTGGTAAGATCGAAGATGATGGCCTGAGACTTTCCATTGAGGGTTCTTTTCTCGTAGGTAAGATAGCCAAGAAAGGGATCGTAGAAGTAAACGATGAACAGGCGATTAGATGGCTAAAGGGAGAAGAACTCGAAATTCCTTACAGAGGGTACTGCATACTAAAGTGGGGTGAATACTTCATCGGCTGCGGAAAAGGAAACGGAAATAAGATCCTAAATTTCGTCTCAAAAGATAGGAGAATAAGAGAAAAAGAGATATATCAACAGGAGGTCTAAGCCCTATGTTCAAATTGGCTGAAAGAATGCAAAAAATACCTCCTTATCTCTTCGCCGAGTTAGATGCGATGAAAAAAAAGAAAATCGCTGAAGGTGCAAAGGTCATAGACTTGGGAGTTGGAGATCCAGACCTTCCAACACCGAGACACATTGTCGAAGCGATGAAAAAGGCTGTTGAGAAAGTTGAAAGACAGAAATATCCGAGTTATGAGGGGATGCATGAGTTTAGGCAAGCGGTTTCAGAGTTCTACAATAGGAGAAAAGGTGTAAAATTGAACCCCGAAAGAGAGATAATCGCCCTCATTGGATCCAAAGAAGGGATAGCACATCTACCCCTAGCATTTGTAGATCCGGGCGACTACGTTTTGATCCCAGATCCTGGTTATCCAGTTTACTATGCGTCGACGATAATGGCCGGGGGGATTCCATACCAAATGCCCCTAAGAGAAGAGAACAATTTTCTACCGAATCTCGACGAAATACCTTCAGAAATCGCAAAAAAAGCAAAAATAGTTTTCCTAAACTATCCAAACAATCCCACTTCTGCAATAGCGACTAAAGAGTTCATAAAAGAGGCAATAGATTTCTGCATTGATAACAAGATAATTCTTGCACACGACTATGCCTACGGTGAGATATGCTTCGACGGATACAGGGCTCCAAGCTTTCTGGAGTTTGATAACGCTTTCGACGTCACCATTGAGTTCAATTCACTTTCGAAGACATACAACATGACAGGTTGGCGCATCGGATTCGCCTGCGGAAACGAAGAAATACTAAAAGGGCTACTGAAAGTAAAAACAAACGTGGACAGCGGTGTATTCGAAGCTGTACAGGAAGCCGGGATAGCAGCCCTGAGGGGGGATGATAAAGTAATTGATGAGATTTGCGGAGTTTACAGCGAAAGGAGAGACATTTTAGTCGACGGATTGAACAAAATTGGATTGAGAGCTAAAAAATCCAAGGCAACTTTTTATGTTTGGTGCAAGGTTCCAACGAGGAGTATAGAGTTCGTAAAGAAAATGCTAGAATCGGCTGGAATAGTTGCAACTCCAGGAGTAGGTTTCGGAAATTTCGGCGAAGGATACGTAAGATTTGCGCTAACAAAGGAGAAGGAAATAATTAAAGAAGCTGTAGAAAGGCTTGAAAAGTTTTTGAGATCAAATTAAAGGTTTGATTTGCTTAGCTTTCGAATCAAAAAATAGAGTCGAGAGAGGGCAAAACGTAATCTGGCTTTATTTCAGCCCTCTCTATGTCTTTTTCTTTCGCAACCCCTGTCAAAACTAAGAGGGTTTCAGCCCCTATGTTTTTTCCAGCCAATACGTCGACCTCTATTTGATCTCCAACCACCACTACATCTTCTGGTCTTAAATTTAGCTTTTCGAGTGCTTCAAGCATTATTACCTTCGAGGGTTTCCCGACGATAACATCCGGCAATCTACCAGTCATCCAATAAAGGGCGCCGATTATCATTCCAGTTCCAGGAGTAGGACCATTCTCCGATGGGAATATCTTGTCTGGATTCGTAGCTATATATCTCACACCGCGAAGGCAGCAACGAAGAGCTTTTGTCATAAGATCGTAGTCTATTTTCCTGTTCGATCCAACCACGAGGTAATTCGCCTCCTCATAATCCACTATTTTCAAACCAGCGTTGACGAGTTCTTCCTTCAAGCCTTCTTCTCCAGTCGTGAAAATCTTTGCTTCTGGATTTTCTTTCGCTATAAACCTCGCAGTTGCATGAGTTGCTGAAACTATACAATTTTCGTCAACTTCAAGACCGAAAGACTTCATTCTCTCCAGAAGAATTCTTCTACTTCTTGTAGAGTTATTGGATACAAACACAACTCTCTTGCCCATCTCGATTAATCTTTTCGCACCTCTCACGCCTTCTTCAATGGGCTCAACACTTCTCCCAATTACACCATCTATGTCTATTATGAAGCCTTTTTTCTTCAATAAGGGGTGCATTACATCAGCCCAAGCATTTTGAGTTCTTGGGAAATTCTCTCCACTGCTTTTTGTGCATCATCGGGACTTTTTCCTCCAGTTACGACCATTTTTCCGGATCCAAATATCAAAACAACAACCCTGGGATTGTCAAGTCTGTAAACAAGGCCGGGGAATTGCTCAGGCTCATATTCAACATTCTCCAATCCAAGGCCCACTGCTATTGCATTCAAGTTCAGCTCTGTACCGAGATCCGCAGATGCAACGATGTTCTGAACTTTCACCTCTGGCTCATCGATTACCGGAATGTCAATTTCTTTCAACATCTTGACTATCTGCTTCACAGCCCTCCTTGCATCTTCTACACTCTTAGACCCCGTGCATACTATCTTTCCGCTTCTGAAAACTAGAGCCGCTGCTTTTGGTTCTTTAGTCCTTAAAACAAGTCCGGGAAATTGCTTTGGTTTATATTCCGAATCCTTTATCTCCTTTGCAATTTTTGGCAGATCAATGTTGTCGCCAATCTGTGTAGATGCTACAACGTTTTCAATTTTAATTTTATACTGCATGCCTAACCCCCAAAAAAAGAGGTATATAAAATATATAAATCCTACGAGGACTCAATCTTCGTCAACTCTTTTCTGGCATCGTCAATCAGTTCGTTAAGATATTTCGCTACTGCTCTCTTTAAATCCATTGGATGGAGCTTCATTTCCTTAAAATCCCGCAGAAGCGAGTCTAAACTTTCATATTCAACGTCTCCACCGAATTTAGAATCCCTTTCAATTTTTAATTTTCCAAAATATGGAAATACGTAATGCTTCACGAGGTCTATAATCGGATTCCCATCTACCGTGCCCTGCGGACAGTAAGCTTTCATAATCTTTCTTTCAAGCTCTTCAGCAGAGTCGCGCAAAGAGATGTAGTTTCTCTTAGACTTACTCATTTTTTCACCATCTAATCCAGCTATTATCGGCGTGTGAATGCATATCGGTGCTTTGTAGCCCAGTACTGGCAGATTTTCCCGCGCAAGCATGTGTATCTTTCTCTGGTCTATCCCGCCAACTGCAACATCTATTTTTAGATAAGCTATGTCCAAAGCCTGCATTAAGGGGTAAATCATCTGAGATACCATCGGATCCTCTTTTCTTCTGCTCACCTCATCCATACTCCTCCTGGCTCTATTCAAAGTTGTTATCCTAGCAAGCCTTAGAACGTCGAGAACGTAATCCCTGTTTAGCTGATAATCGCTACCTAGAATGAACTGTGTTTTTTCTTTTTTTAAACCATAAGCAATGAAAGTCTTCATATTTCTTTCTGCAAGTTCTCTTATCTCCTCAAAGCTACCTTTTTCATTAAGATACGCATGGATATCCGCAAGCAGGATAACTATTTCGAATCCGGCTTTTTGTAGATCCTTTAGTTTATTCACGGTGATCAAATGCCCCAGATGTATGTCACCACTAGGCTCATAACCAACATAAGCTCTTGGCCTATCCTTTGTTTCGAGCAATTGTTTCAACTCTTCAACTGTAATGACTTCCTCAGTATTTCTCGTTATCAGTGCTATTTTCTCTTCGAGTTCCATAACATTGATTGACTGTGATTTTTAAATTTCTCCTTACTCACTTTTAAATTTAAATAATTTATAAAAAGATAATTTATGAAAAAATTTAAGCGTAGAACCAAATCGAAATTATGAAAGTTGCAACGTTTAACGTGAACTCAATAAATTCAAGATTGCATATCGTTATTCCTTGGCTAAAGGAAACCAAACCCGATTTCGTATGCTTTCAAGAGATAAAGACAGAGGACAGAAAATTCCCTTCCGCCGACTTTCACAGAATAGGTTACCATGTAGTTTTTCGCGGTAAAAAAGGACAGAGCGGGGTCGCTATTGCTTCACTAAAAAAACCAGATGAAGTTAGTTTTGGTTTAAAAGGAGTTGACGAGGATAGGCTGATATTTGCCCGATTTGGAGACTTAAAGCTCATAAACGTTTACGTTCCTCAGGGCTTCAGAATCGACAGTGAAAAATACGTTTACAAACTTAAATGGCTCAAAATGCTCCACGAGTGGCTTAAGTCATTTGATCTAAGAGAGAAAATAATAGTTTGCGGGGACATGAACGTAGCTCCGGAACCAATAGACGTTCACAGCCCAGAGAAACTAAAAAATCACGTGTGTTTCCATGAAGATGCCAGAAATGCCTATAAAAAAATCCTTGAACTGGGTTTTGTTGACCTTCTAAGAAAGATTCATCCAAAAGAAAGAATATACACTTTCTACGATTACAGAGTTAAAGGGGCCATAGAAAGAGGTTTGGGTTGGAGAGTTGACGCAATACTTGCGAGTCCCATTGTTGCTGAGAGATGCGTTAACTGCTATGTAGACATGAAGCCAAGACTTTCAGAGAAACCTTCAGATCACGCTCCTCTAATAGCTGAAATAGCAGACTAAATTTCTCTTCCAACAATTATCCCATCCTCGTTCCTGATTACCTCAAACTTCACAACATCACCAATTTTTTTATCGCTTATCACCGCAACGCTTCTGTTTTTTGCCACGCAAAGCTTCTCTCCATACATCCTTCCCTCAGCCACTATTCGCCCATAACAAATTTCCCCTTTCTTGAACGGATTCTCGACAGATGGTCTCTTTTCTATCCCAAAATCCTCCGGCCTAAGAACAAGCTTAACGCCGTATTCTTTCTCAAGAATCCTAAGTTTCTCGTAAAATTCTCTAAAAGTCATACTTTTCCCAACTTTTCTTCCAAAACGGTACGGAATATACTTCTGAATTCCAAGAGGTGGAAATTTCTTTCCAGCGCCTATTTCCAAAGCGAATTCTATTATCTTTGGAATTTCGTCATCGTTGTAACCAGGAACCCATACCGGGGCTATTAAAAGATCTATTTTACTATTGGCAATAATTTCAGCAATTTCTAGAACTCTTTTTAAGGGATATGCTCCATAAAGCTTTTTTGCTGTTTCCTCGGTAACTGCGCTGATCGACAAATTTATTCTCGTCATCTTTCCTTCCATTTCAGAAATTCTCCGCTCGTTCAATGGAATACCATTTGACTGCATTGATATGATGGAGACATTCTTGATCTTGGAGACCTCCTCAACGAAATATTCCAAGTAAGGATAGAGTGCAGGCTCTCCTTGACCATCGAGGTGAACTTCAACTCCTTCTCCCTTAAAATCAATAATCTCCTTCAGTTCATCCAACATGTAATCCGGATCTACTATGTAATCCGTCTTTCTAGTTTTGCTTTTCCTTCCCTCATCTACGCTACAAAATATACAGTTTAAGTTGCAGCCAGAGATGCACCTTACCTGAAGGAGATTTGTCCCACGATCGATTATTCCAAAGGCAGAGTGGCCCAAAAGAGGTATTCCACTCTCTTTCGTTACAAAAACAAGTTCTCTACCAGTAATTCTGTTCAGAATTCTCTTATTTTCATAATTTGAAATAATATATTCTTTATCATACTTCTTGCTCAATTTTTCAAATTCGTGTTTCGGTATCCTTATCTCTACTATATTCCGCAGGATAAAGACCTTGTCGTTCCTATCCTCCCTTTCCTCTAAAATCCGTTCAGATCCGGCTTTTTCAGTAAATTTCGCCATTTAAGTGGGGGTTAAACGGAAGCTTTAAATTCTCCAATTTCTTTTATTGCCTTTTCCCCCTTCTCACTCAGTTTATACAGTTCTCCCTCCTTTATAATTAAACCTTCTTCCATTAGCTCCTCAAGCAGAGATCTAGCAGTTTGAACCGGCATCCTAATCTTCTTCGCTAAATTCTCCAAATTTTGCTCTTTTTTCGCTATTATCTGGATCAGCTTCATCTTGTTTGGATTCGTTGCAATTGAGCCATATTCCATACAGC
>CAYXCK010000036.1:0-12472 GCA_964463575.1 uncultured archaeon | reverse complement strand
GGTGTGAAAAATTGCTACTTTAGACTAAAAAATTCTTAAAAATTTGAGAACCATCATTCTTTCTTAATCTTTATATTTCCCTTTCTGTTCGAGAGCTTGGTAACTACGAAGTCTATCCGCTCCAGAATCTCCTTTGTGATTGCTTCCGTGTTTTCCTTGCTCAATCCCAGGGAAAAAATCTTTTTGAGCCTTTCATTGTAATCCTCATATATTTTTCTTGCCGTTTGAAAATCTATGCCGGGATTGAGGGCAACCAGTTCCGATAACAGATCGGATTTTTTCGCTATCAGCTCTCTGGCAGCGGAAACAATATCTTCGTCCGGCAGCTTTTTCTCCGATACCATCCTGATTAAATCTTCAAGCATCCCTTCTTTTTCGAGCTTCTCAGCCAGATCCTTTCCCAGAACGAATAAAACTTTTGCTCTGGCACCAATTTCCCGGGCTTGGGCATCACTTTCCCAGGATTCATCAGAATGTCCCCCTCTTCGTGGGGCATTTTCGGTATCTGGATAATTTTCCATATCTTTTAAATAGGATTCATCAACCCCCACTTCCGGAAACTCTCTTTTCTTCCTGAACATGCTCCACCTCAGCCGGGGCTGAACTCGTTTGTGCAAGCCTCCCTCAGACTTCTAACCGGCACTTCCCTGAATTCATCCACCTCAAGCAGAAGCGGCGGAAGTGATTGGTCCCCTTTTTTTGCAGACAGCTTGACAACGCAGTGCCCGACGGGAAGGGAAGAAATTATGCTCCTAATTTCCTTCCAGAACCCGGGATCTATTTCGGCAAAGGTTTCCGCATCCCTGCCGGAAACGCTGAAGATGAACTTGATTCCAGCATTTGTCATCACAGCCTGGAGCACTTCTCTGCTCAGCTGCTCCGCATACTGATGTGCCAGAATCAAATGCAGCCCGAACTTCCTGGCCTCGCTGAGAATTGTGCTCAGCACAGGAAGCCCCTGAATGTTCTGAAATTCATCTATAACAACGAATGCATGCTCGTCCCTTTTTCTGTCATACCTCATAAGCCTGGTATGGTAAAGCTTGAGCAGCAGCGTGGAGGCAATCAAGGCGCTTGCAGCCGAGCCTATGTGTCTCTGCGGAAGTGAAAAAAGAACTGTCCTTCCTTCCTCCATGAGCCTCCCGATGTCAACTGTTGTCGATGAAGTGAGCCTTCGAAGTATTTCATCCTTTGCAAAGCTCTGAAGTCTGGACAGTGCGGAAATGAAGCTTTTCTCGGGTATGCTTTTCAGGATCTCCTCTTCTTCCACAGGAAATCCGAACTTCCCGGTTCTTCTGCTGCTGTAAATCGATGTTAGCAATCTGTAAAGTCCCGAAAGCGTGGGAATCTCTCCCCTGCTATATATTTCCCTTATGACTGTCTGCAGAATGTACTTCACATTCACAGCCGATTCGGGCAGATTGAAGACATTTGTAAAGAGACTTATCAGCTCATCAACGCCGAGCAGCATTTTCCTGGCACTGTCCATTGCCGGGAGCTCGAGCGGGTTAATGCCGAACGGCGAGTAAATCGGATGCAAAAATATTGAATCGCCGATCGTGCATGCAATCTCCTCGCTCAGCTCCCCATGGGGATCTATGACAAAAACCGGGTATTTGAGGTCGTGAAGCCTCTTTACCAGCAGCTTCAGAAGGTTCGTTTTTCCGCTTCCTGTCTGGCCTATCAAATAAACATGCCTGAAAAGGTCTCCGACATCGATGCTGAACTCTCTTCCCTCAACCCTGCCAAGCAGTATCCGGCCCCTGTTTATCTCGACCGGGAGCATTTTCGCGGATCTTCTGTAGCCAATCAGGGGCATTCCGGCTAATGGCAGCAGCGGGGTTTCGGATAGCATTTTATGCGATGCGCTCATAACCCTGATCCCGAACCTGGGCATCCTGGGCGGGACAAGGGAGCCGTAGAATTCCTCGAACTTGAGCGATTTCACCCTGACTTTTACCGGTGCGCATATGAATTTTTTAACGTGCTCCACGCACTTCTTTAGAATTTCTCTATCATCCGAATAAACCGCCAGCTTGATCAGGAATGGGCCATCGATATTCCTTCTGCCCTCCATTCTCCTTTTAAGATCCTGATCCATGGTTGCAGCAAACAAAAGCATCGAATTTTCCGGAAGGCCGAAGGCAACCTCTATTCCCCTGTTAAGGCGGTACTCGTATTTCAGGGCATCTTTTTCGTACCGGGGAATGAAGAATGCCCCGTATTTTTTCCATGCCGGAACGGACCATCTCTCCAGCTCGTAATGCTGCTCAAGCATCTCGGGAAATCCCGGGGTTATTGAAAATATGCGCATCTCCCTTTCAAGCCTTTCATAGCAGAGGGAGAATTCGGTGCCGAGATCGGAAATCTTTGGCTGGGCATTCAGTCTTGGAATAAGCCTTGCCATCGCATATCCCTTCAGAATATCCCTTGAGGAATCAAGAAGGATGATGGAATCCTCCTCAAGCTCCGGAATGCTTTTTGAGAGCCTTTTCTGGATCCAATAGATTCCCCTGAACTCAGATTCTGGATCGGGCTTTTTAAGACAGAACGGCAAAGGCAACCTCATAAGGACCGCCGGTTATGCGAAAAATTTTTGCTTTAAAAACAGAAACTCCTTCCGAGACTTCAACAACTGCGGAAAGCTTGGAATCTGTCACCGTATATGGAAGATCCACCTTCCTGAGCCCTGCAGCGCTTGGAACCCTTACCTCGTAGCTGTTGCTTCCAGAAACGAATTCAAGGGTTATATCACCGCGGACGGGATTAAAGTACTCATCCAGCGCCTGAACGCTCACGGCAGCGGGGCTAATTTGCACGGAAGGTTCGAGCATCCTTAGATAATGCGGCCTTGCCGATGCCGTCCCGGAAATGAAGGATGCAACCCCTGACTTCAGGATGTATTCTCCCGGAGGAATCTTTATTTTTGTCCCGTTCTGGCTAAAGTCAACCTCGTATCCCGTTTTTCTGCTGAATGCTTCCCAAACCCGCTTCGGAATCTTCGATCCGTCAATTTCAATCGTTATATTCCTTCCGGGATCTTTTGCCTTTATTAAAACCCCCTTCCCTCCCGCCGATGCCGGAGAAAGCTGCGAACCCGGCATTCCGCTGAAGAACGGAAGGTAAATTTCTCCCCCGCTTGCTGGGGATCCGCCTATATAGGCACCGTCTGTGGCCACTATTCCCAGCTCTACATAGGCCTTCATAGGGCTGCTGAATGCGGGGGTAAATACTGCCATTACAGCCTGGCCATTCAGCGTTAAATGGCCCGGAATGTCCAGTTCATCGCTTTTTATGTTTTCAACCGTTACGCTTATGTCGTAGGCGGAATAGCTGACAGAAGCGTAGGGAGGGGTGATGAAAAATGGAATCGAGGGGTAGGCGAACTGGGCCGGCAGGTTTACGGCAGAGGGCTCTCCTGAACCAATAACATTCCTCTGTCTTGTAGCTAGCTCCTGCATCGAGAAAAGGAATTCCTGCAGCATAACCCTTTCAGCGTTCCTGCATGCATTGGGAATCCCAACTGCCTGATAGGTCACGTAAACCATTGCAAAAATGGAGAGGAGCAGACTTGCAACGAGAAGACTTGCAATGCCCCTATCCTTCATTTTCCACACCAAATTGCGCGATGAATTTCACGAAGGAAAGGTAGTCTGAAGGGGCATTTTTTATGGCCAGCAGTCTCTCTTCGAACTTTTTGCTGAGAATTCCGCTGGAAAGAAAGCTCTTCTGTCCCATCCTTTCGATGGCGGCATCAATCCCTTTTATCTCATGCCTTCTCTCTTCCGGAATGTATCTCACCACTTCGGTTCCGTAAATCTGGCCGAGAAGCCTTTCATCTCCCTCCTCTGAAATTGTCGTCACAGATGTGCAGATCCTTTTCCCGCCAACGAATGCGAGAGTTACTATGAAGTCGAGGAGCATCAGCTGATCCTGCTTTATTCCGAGCGTTTCACCGCTGAGCCTTCTCAGAACGCTTGCAACATCGCTGCCGTGAAATGTTGTGAGCGTTGTATGGCCGGTGCCCATTGCCGTGAACATCTCCCTTACTTCAACACCCCTCGCTTCGCCCACTATGATATACTCGGGCCTCTGCCTTAAAGCTGCCTTCAGGAGATCGAGCTGCGTTATATTTCCTTTGGTTATCATCGCCGTCCAGTTCTCATGGGGGAGCCAGATCTCGAATGTATCTTCGATGCTCACGATTCTCGAGTTCATTGGAATGAAGAATGCTGCCGCGTTCATCGCAGTTGTTTTACCGCTCGCAGTAGATCCTATAAACATGAGGGAACATCTGCTTTCCACGGCAAGCCAGAGAAGTGCGGCAATTTCGGGAGAAAATGTATTGAAATCGATTAAAGCTTTGGGTGTCAGCGGAACCCTCCTTGTCTTCCTTATAACAAAGCTCGGCTCCTTGGATATGCTTATTGTTGTATTAAGCCTGCTTCCATCGTAGAGCGTTGCATCAACTATCGGATTGTCCAGGCTCAGCGTCATTCCCGTCTTTTGAACCAGTGCATGAATGAAATTTTTAAGCTCTTCGCTGCTTAAGATCAGATTGGTTGGAATATAGCCGTATTTTCTGTGGTAAACGTATACAGGCTTATTGGGTCCGCTGCAGGCTATATCCTCGATGTTCTGATCGCTAAGCAGCGGAGTTATTCTTCCCGCTTTGAAAGCTGAATTGTAGATGTGATACCAGTACTTTCTGGCCTCTTCAGGAGCGATCTTTCTTTTTCCAACAACCCTCAGAAAAGCCTTCATAAGCCTCTCTTCCGGATTCCCGGATTTTGAAAATGAGAAGTAGAGAATCACATCCTTTAGCACTTTTTCAAAATCCCCCGGCATCTCTGGCTCTAAAAGAATGTACCTTCCCGGAACTATGGCCACTTTGGCTCCATCGACATCGTAGCTTTCTATGGCATTTGCTGGAGTTTCTGGAAACTTTGCAATCGCATAAGATTGGTCTGAATTCTCTCCTGAAATTCTTTCATGCTTTTTCACTGAAAATATGTTAATAATCTTCATAAAAAATTGAAAAAATTCTGGCATCACCGCGCTGCCGACTCCGACACTGTGACAATCTGTTCAGCTATTGTCTGCCCGGTTGGAATGTGGATCAGTGCTATCTTGTAGGATCCCGTACCAAGATTCCCTATCTTTATGATATCTCCGGCATTGAATACGTTTTCTGGCGGATTGTCCTCCTTTTCGGTGTCCGAAGCATTGGCAGGGTAGCCGTTGGCAGTTCTCATTTCCGGATAACTGTAGGCAATTATTCTTATCTCGCTAAATCTTATCACATCACCGCCCTTGTGCTCCACAATGACATCTGAACCCAGCGGATATATCGCGAGCGATGCCACCGGAGCTGTACTCTTTGGGGCTTTTGTGAGCAGCATAGCTCCGATTCCCGCAACAACCGCAGCGCCGATTGCCAGCAGCAAAAGCATGACGAAAGCGTCGCTAACACCTTTTTTATCCTTCAGAAATGCAAAAAACCTATTCGGTTTCAATTTTTCACCTCCTGCACTGCCCCGGTGCCGCAGAAAGATTCCATGAATTCTATTTTTTTCGCAATCCTTGCGGCACTCCTTTTTCTCGGAAGATCCATCCCCAGCAGATAGCCTATGGCAAAAGCTGCTGTGCTGGGTTTGCATGATCCAAAGATCTTTCTGTACCTTTCATATATCTCCAAAGCCCTTTGAACCGGTATTCCTAGCTCCAAACACTTTGCAGCCAGTCTTTCCACAAAGATGTCCGCGCATACCTTCGGGCTGTAAACGGATTTCCCGTATTCTCTGAGAACGGATTTTGCCTTTCTTATCGTCGATTTCGGGGCTTTAATGTTGAGAAAAATTCCGGACTCTCTCTGAACCGCAATTACTCCAGCCACGGCCGCGATTTTTGGAGAAACGCCGAAATTTTTCATCAGCTTCATTGCTATGTAATTTGCCCTTCTCTTGAGGGCTGAAGGCAGAGATGATGCATCGATGATGCGCTGAAAAATGCTGCTTCCCCAGGGCATTGCTGTCATCGGAGAAAAGCCGAAAACGAGCTCCTGTCCGATGACGAGGCCGCATCTATTGCAGTAGTATATTCCCCGACTTTTAACTATGTTCCCGCGACACTCGGGGCAGAATTCTTCCACGTTCAGAATATTTTGGTTTTCAGAGTAAAAAATTTTTCATTTTCAAACTTTTTAAAGTTTATCGGCAGGATTTATAAAGCTCAATTTGAAAAGAATTAAATAGTATCTCTTTAAAGTTTAAAGTATGATGGGTTTCGAAGCCAGAAACGTAAGATTCTGCTGCGTCAGGGATGTTGGAATATTCGAGGAAAATGTTTTCTGGATAATAAAGGTTAGGCAGGTATTCTATCTGATGCTTGCGGCCTTTTTTATGCTGGCATCTGCCGGAAAAGGCATTAAATTCATCCTTTCATCATTCTTCGCGCTTTTTGCATTTTCAGCAGCATTCTATCCCGCAAAAGCGATTAGCTTTGAGGCCCTTATTTTTGGAGCTTTGATAAATTTTCTGCCCGCAAAAAAGAGGATTTCCGTGAAGCTCGAGAAACCAAAAAATTTCGGAAGTCCGATCGAATTTGGGGTCGATAATTTCAGCTTTCAGGAAGATTTCTTCGTTAAATCTATTTCGAGAAACTCCCTTGAGAAAATGAGAAGGGAAAGAAGAAGGCTGGACTGATCAGTGGATTTCCGGGGTGGTTGAGAATTCCTCCAGCTCTCTGTTTGTCAGAGCTATCCTTATCCCGATCTTCACGTTCGAGGTCTTCATTATTCCCTCTCCCGGCATGGCCTCGGTCAGGAGCCTTATTTCTCCGGGAGAGAGCTTGTAGATGTCTTTTATAAGCTCTATTCCCTCCTTTTCCTGCCTGAAAAGGAGTGCAGTTGCAGCTTGCTCGAGTAGAGTTCTTCCCTCCTGCGTTGATGCAACATCCTCGACCCTCTGCGTTATGAAAATGAAGTGTAGTCCGTACTTTCTTCCCCTTCTTGCCGCATTTTCAAAGATCGACATGAGCTTTGGAATCTTTATGAAAAGCCATCCCTCGTCAACGAAAAGAACAGAAGGCCTGTTCAGATTTTGAGAAAGGAATGCGGAAATGAGAGTTGCGGCAAGAAGCTTTGTGTGAATGCTTTTTAGGCTTTTCAATCCGAATACCACCGGCATTTCAGCATTCATCGTTTTTCCCTGAAAAACGTTTGAATCCGGCGGAACAGTTGCGGGTTCCAGATACCTCCGTATTTCCGGCGAGCAGTTTTCGGCAAAGCTCAGAATGTCACCTTCAAAATTATACAGTTCCTTTCTTAGCCTGGGCTGGAATTCCCTTGGAACGGAGTATATTTCGGAAAGCAGATCCGCGATCAGGACTCTGTCAATTCCGAGCAGAAGAGGATCCAGTCCGAGCTTTCTGTCATCGCTCAGCTCCAGCGATTGCGAGCCGAATCTATCGGCAATTTTCGAATACTCGCTTTCTGGATCTATGCCGAATACCGGCAGCCTTTTCTTTGAATGAAGCCTTGAAAGGTAGGCCTTTGCAGTCATGCTTTTTCCGCTTCCGGTTTCACCCAAAATCAGCATCAGATAGTTCTGCCTTCTGTAGGGGTCGAAAACAACCGGGCTTCCTGTACCCGAAAATCCAAGAAAAACCCCTCCATCCTCTGCAAGATTTTCCTTTATGAACGGATAAAATGCCCTTGCCGATTCGGTTGATGTTATCGAATCTTTCAGCTTGAAGAAAAAGCCGATTTCTGTTCTGAACTCGTAAAGCTCTTGCTGATAAAACGGCGGCGAATCAATTTCAACTCCATAGAGCTTAAGCGTGCTTTTCAGCTCCCTGCTCTTTTTTCTCAGCTCTTCCTCCGTTTCAGCAAATAATACGAAGAAGATGTGAAAGCTTATCGCATCGTTTCCAATTCTTAGCTGCTGTATCAGTTCGGCCAGGTCTTCGGCAATTCCGCTTTCCAAAACTCCGCGGCCGCTCTTTCTTGCAATCGTTCTTTCAGCTTTCGCAATGAATTTTCCCGAATCGAGCAGCTTCCATTTTATGCAGATTTCTTCAGCAGCGCTAAAAGCGGAATACAGAAAACCTTCGGGAAGAAATGAGGGGAATCTGTATGCAACGAATGTCTTTGCAAATCCAATTTCTGTTTTTACACAGCCAGTTCTTCTTTCAGTTATCTTTGGCCTGGCTTTAAGCGGATTCTGAACCGGAACAGAGTCAAAGTAGAGGGCAGAGGTCGAGAAGAATCTCGTATCCCGGGTGCTGAAGACTTCTCCATCGAATTCCACAAAAACGTCTGAGCTCCTTATGTAAATTGTCCCGGATGCCGAAGACAGCAGAGACTGAAATCTGGATAGCTGGTCATCCCTGGAATTCTCAGCGAAGCTTTCACCCAGTATTTCATACCAGGTCTCGGAAACGCTTTTCCCATCCAAAATGCCCGATCTTTTCATCCAAAATAGATTTTTTATTAAAAAGGGTAACTAGCTGCAACGAGAATCGATCACGATAGCTTTTCGAGAAGCTGTCTGAGGATTGGAATGAGTTTTTTACCGCTTTCGGTCAGCTCATACATCTCTGAATTTTTACTTACAATTTCCAGCTCCATAAGGGCTTTTAGATGCCTGCTCAGTATTCCCGGATTAAGCTTCACCTCGAACATAAGCTGGCTGAATCTCTTCGGCCCGGTTTCGAGTTTAAACAGTATTTCGCAGGCACCCTTCTTTGAAAGCAGTTTCAGCGCCTTCTTGGCTTTTTCATCCCCTGTGTCGATGAAAAATTCTTCCGGTGATAACACTGTTTTGTGTTCGTTCAAATATAAAACATTATCTCTCAGCCCAAAAAATACCACAATTTTTAAATATTGTTACTACAATTATTATCATGTCTTTGATCCTCGTTGCAGATGATGATCGCGCTATCAGAGATATGCTGAGGCATTTTTTAACTCGGAGCGGCTTCAAAATCATCGAAGCATCCAACGGAATTGAAGCCGTTGAACTCTGTTCAAAATTTAGGCCCTCGATCATCCTTATAGACATTGAAATGCCCCTGCTTGACGGAATTGAGGCAACGAGGAGAATAATGGAGATGAATTTCGAAACCGTTGTTATCGGAATCACGGGGTACTCGGACAGAAAATATAAGCTTTTGCAAGCTGGTGCGAGGGAAGTTCTTATAAAACCCTTCTCCGGAAAAATGCTGATAAATACAGTAAGGAAATATCTGGGGGGAGAATTTGTAGATGTCTGAGAAAATGCAGCTGGATTTCGAAAAAATAATCGAGGAAAGCCTTGCGGGCTGCTATATACACGATGAAGAGGGGAAAATAGTATATGTCAACGATATAGTGACCGTTGCAACAAGGTACTCGAAAGAGGAGCTGATCGGGAGGAATGTTCTCGAATTGGTTTACGAGGAGGACAGACAAAAGATCGCTGAAATACTGGAAATGGCCCGTAGCGAGAAAATATTCTACGAGGTAAGGTACAGAAGAAAGGATGGCAAGATACGCTGGGCATGGGGATTCTGCAGACCGATAGAGATAAACGGGAAAAAGTACATCCTCGGGAACTGGATAGACATCACAAGGCTGAAAGAAGCAGAAGAGAAGCTTAGGGAGAGCGAGATTTTCTTCAACAAGCTTGTCGAGGAATCCCTTGCTCCAGTTTACATCGTTAGGGACAAGTTTCTTTACGTGAACAAAGCGGCTGAAGAAGTGACGGGCTATTCTCGCGAGGAGCTTCTTTCAATGGATCCCGTAAAGCAGCTGGTCCATCCGGAGGACAGGGAAATCGTGGGCAAAAGGCTGAGAGAAAGACTTCTCGGAAAAAGGCCTACGGAAACTTACAGCTTCAGGATAATATCGAAGGATGGAAAGGTGAAATGGGTAACGATTAGGCCCAGTAGGATAATCTACAAAGGGCAGCCGGCAGTCTGTGCAACGGGCCTTGATGTGACGGAGATTTACAAGCTGAACGAAAAGCTGAAGGCAAAGGAGGAATACCTCAGACTGCTGAACAGAATTCTCAGGCACGACATAGCAAACGCTTTGACGCCGATAATTTTTGCTCTTGAGGAGTTTCAGGAAAATGAGATTGCGAGAAAGGCGCTGATGAAGGCAGAATACATTGCGAACCTGATCAAAAAGGTAAGAGATCTCGAAATGGAAATTGAGGAAACTAAGCCAGTGAGGCTGGATGAAATAGCGAAAAAGATTGCAGAAAGCTTTGGAGTCGCTTTTGAAGGCGAAGAAGTCAAAATTGTTGCGAACGATGCTGTGAACGTAATCGTTCAGAACCTGGTTGACAATGCTGTTAAATACGGAAAAAGGGATGTCAGGGTTGAAGTTAAAAAAGAAGGAGGCTTTGGAATACTTAGGGTTTCGGACAAAGGTGAGGGAATTCCGGATGAGCATAGGGAAAGGATTTTTGAACCCGGATTCACCACTGGCAGCGGAACTGGAATGGGACTTTTCATAGTTAAAAAGCTGGTCGAAATTCTGGGCGGCGAGATCAGGGTTTACGATAACAAACCGAGCGGGGCAGTTTTTGAGGTTGCATTCAGGCTTGCAGAAATCGATACTCCTCGATAATTTGCGCGGATCAGGACTGAAGTTCTGGGCTTTTTTGTCGGATATTTCTTGTTTGATCAGAACTTCGAGCTATCTATCGGCAAGTCCACATCGCTTTCACATTTCATGATTTCTTGCCTTAGCTCACCGCCTTCTTATTCCAGCTCTGACAAATGTTCTTTCAGATTTTTCTGGAGAACCAGCATTCTTGTTCATTGCCGTCTGCACTTTTGAAACAATTTTTGTGCTCAGGAATCCGACTCTTGTGAACGATTTTGCAGCCGAAACAGGTGAAGATCCCATTGCGAGCGAGAGAAGATACGGGAACATGGTGTAGGCGAAGGTTGGGGCGAGGAAAGTTGCCAGAGGACCTGCGGTGGTTGAAAGTCCGGCAATTATGAATGCCGCCACAGGACCGGCGATGCAAAGGCTTACAAGGATCGATATAAGGAACTGGCTCGCGCCTCTTGTGACGGGGAAGAGATACAGCATTATGATGAAGGGGAGCATGAGCACCAGTCCTTTAATAAGGAAGAATCTGATCATTGCCGTAAGGTTCGAAAGAATCAGTCCGATTGCCAGAATTCCGGCATAGAATCCGAAGAAGCTGGAAATCGTACCAAGCAGGGCCCCTGCGGCAATTAAAGCGATTATTGATGCAAAAAATCCCGTAAAATCGATGTTCTGCATCGGTATTTCTGAAATTCGGTTGCATATGTTTGCGAAAACCTGGTAGAGGTACGGGGCAACCATAATTGATGAAAGGACTATGACAGTTTCCTTCAGCGTTTCGGGAATGCTTTCATCCTTTTCTTCGCCTATGAAGCCTGAGATCATTCTCAGCGAAAAAATTAGCCCAAGAATGCCCATTGCAATTCCCGCTGTTGCTTTGTAGTATTTCCAGTCATCGCTACCATCGTTGAGATCGAATTCCGGAACCGTGTAATACCAGTTGAGCGGCATGGCTGCAATCCCCGAAAGCGCTCCGCCGATCATTTTTTCGTAATTCGGAATGATGGCTGCCCACGGAGATGGATCGATCAGCACAGGCGTTGCCACTGAACAGGAATGATCGCCGTTGAAAGCTCTTGCAGTGATCACGTAGTTCCCCGATTGCTGGTAGCTGTGATTCATAGTCAATTTCTGGCCGTAGCCAATGGAATCGCTTACCGAGCTGCCGTCACCAAAATCAACGACTAAGCTGTAGCCATCTCGCCCGTATGTCATTCGGACGTCGAAGGAGACATTGAAACCCTCAATCCTCATGTTATCGATTGCGATTATGCAGGAGCCCGTTAGTAATGGGGCAGGGGCTAAAAAAATGGATTGAAGTGCGGGAATCAATGCAAAGAAACCCGCTGAAATTACGGCAGCAAACATCATTTTTGCCCCCCTTTCTGGATTGCCCAGTGCAAAGAAGAGGATACTGCCTACGAATAGAGCAGAAACCAGGATTGCGGAAATGAAGCCAAAGGGTTCACTGAACGAAATGCCCTCGACGATCGCATTTAGGATCTGGTTTGCAACGGAGCCAAGAACAACAGCTGCAAAGCCCGATATCAGCAGTTTATCGTTTCTTTTTCCTAGGGCAATGAGGGCTATGGACGCGACAGTGAGAATTATTCCGAGAGCGATTGCTATCCAGAGAAACCAGCTTATTAGCAGCCCTATGCCTTCAATTTCCTGCACTGGAAGCACAAAAATATTGATCGTTTAAAAATTGGAAAAAATTTTAAGAAGCTGGAATTAATTTTTCCATGGAACTTAAAAAGGATGCGAGAATTCTTGTAGTTGGAGCGGGAACAATGGGCCCGGGTATAGCCCAGGTCTTTGCTACAAGCGGATACAAAACGATTCTTGCAGACATTAAAAATGAAG
>CAYXCK010000035.1:0-12760 GCA_964463575.1 uncultured archaeon | reverse complement strand
CATACAAAGCTTTTTCTATTTTGTAGCAATCGAAACCGAAAAAATCATATATTCTTAAAACCGGAAAAAAGCATGGAAATGTTATGGAAACCCTCTGAAGAGACGATTAGAGACGCAAACATGACGAAGTTCATAGAATATGTGAACCAAAGATTTTCAACAAATTTGAGAGATTACTGGGATCTTTACAGATGGTCGGTTGAAAATATTCCCGAATTCTGGTCATCTCTCTGGGAATTCTGCGGAGTGATTAGCTCAAGAAAATTCGAAAAAGTCGTAGATGATCTCAAAAAATTTCCCGGAGCTCGCTGGTTTGTAGGAGCAAAATTGAACTTTGCAGAAAACTTATTAAGAAATGAAGAAGGACTAGCATTTATCTTCAGAAATGAAGCAGGTTTAAGGAGAACCCTAAGCTATAAGGACCTGAAAACCCAAGTAGCCAATCTTTCCAATGCACTCAAAGAGCTTGGAATTAAGGCTGGAGACAGAATTTGCGCTTACATGCCAAACATTCCCGAGACTTGCATTGCAATGTTATCAACCACAAGTTTAGGGGCCGTATGGAGCTCCTGTGGAACCGAACTTGGACCAAACGCCGTTGTCGACAGAATAGGCCAGCTTGAGCCAAGGGTTTTATTTGCAGTTGACGGCTATCTTTACAAGGGAAAGGGTTTTGATTTCTTAAAAAATGTTGCTGAAGTTGTGAAAGCAATTCCATCCATAGAAAAAGTGGTCATCTACCCCTATCTCAAAAAGGAGCCGGATATCTCTGAAATTCCGAATGCGGAGCTGTGGGACAATTTCTTATCGGAAGATGAAAAGATTAGATTCGAGCAAATTGAGGCAAACGAGCCTGTTTATATAATGTTCAGTTCGGGGACTACGGGAAAACCAAAATGCATGGTCCAATCAGTTGCAGGTGTGTTGGTGAATCATCTAAAGGAGCTGATTCTCCACACCGACTTAAAGAAAGGGGAGATTATAAGCTACATAACCTCTCCGAGCTGGATGATGTGGAATTGGCTGATGAGCTCGCTGGCAGTGGGTGCGACGATCGCAATCTACGACGGAAATCCACTCTTCCCGGACTGGAGAACAATGTTCAAGTTTATCGACGAGGAAGGGATAAATGTATTCGGGTGTTCAGCAAGCTATATATATGCTCTCATGTCATCGAACGCCAAACCAAAAGATGAGTTTAGTCTAAAATCGCTGAAAGAAATTTCCCAAACCGGTTCTCCGCTCTCTGCCGAGGGATTTAGATGGGTTTATGAAAATATAAAGAAAGACCTTTGGTTCAACTCGATTTCTGGAGGGACTGACATAAACGGATGTTTCTGCGCCGGGTCACCGACCTTACCAGTCTACGCTGGTCAACTCCAATCCCCAGCCTTGGGGATGAAAATTGCGGCATACGATGATAACGCAAATCCGGTTTACGATCAACCCGGCGAACTCGTTTGCGAGGCCCCTTCCCCCTCGATGCCAATATATTTCTGGGGAGATAAAGATTACAAGAAATACAGAGAAACTTACTTTGAGTTCTTCGCCGATAAGGGAAAAAAAGTGTGGAGACATGGAGATTACGTAATTTTCCATTCAAAAACCGGAGGCATAACATTCCTAGGTCGATCTGATGCTACACTGAAAATTTCTGGTGTCAGAATTGGAACTGCAGAAATTTACAATGTTGTAGAAAAGTTACCAGAAGTTGCCGATTCCTTGGCAACTTCCCAAGAATGGAAAGGAGATCAGAGATTGATTCTGTTTGTCAAGCTAAAGCCTGGCTACAAGCTAACGGAAGAATTAAAGGCGAAGATTAGAGAAGAGCTCAGGAAAAAAGCTTCTCCCCGGCACGTTCCAGCTTTGATAATCGAAGTTCCAGACATTCCATATACTGTCAACATGAAGAAGGTGGAAATAGCCGTGAGAAACATTTTACACGGCAAGCCTGTCACAAACAGGGGTGCATTGATTAATCCTGAAAGTTTGGATTACTTTGAAAAGATTGCAAAGGAAATAGAAAAAATGGGTTAGATTATTCCTTCCTTCTTTAAACTTTCCAACTTTTCTTTTCCTAAACCGAGGTATTTCTGATAAATGAACTCGTTATCAGCCCCAATAGGTCTGCAGATCCATTTTATCCTCCCAGGAGTCCTTGACATAAATCTGAACAGAGAATTCTGCACGAGTACTTTTCCATAGTTCGGATCTTTCCTTTCAACAAACATTTCCTTAACTTTGAAATGCTCCACTTCAAGAACTTCTTTCGGTGAGTTCAATCTACCTGTAACCACAGTCCCCTTTCTATCCGGTTTCTTGGAATAATCCAGAACGATCTTCAGCAGTTCCTCAGAAGTATACTGAGTTGTGAATTTTTCAATCTCCTTTTGAATCATAGGCTGAATGTAGGGATTAAGTCTCTCCCTAATAGTCGGGTACTGCTTTTGAAGGTCTGGTCTGTTCATTATTTCGCAGAGAGCTGCCCAGTTCGGATCTGTAAAGCCTGACATGAAGACATAACCATCCTTTGATTTAACGTAAGTGTACGGAAAAACCGCATAATCGAAGTTCCCAGCCCTGACCATCTTTTTCGGCTCTCCTTCCATTTTAGTCATGTGATAGTACTGCATCAGATAATTCGCTATCGCCATTAATCCTTCACATGGAGAAACGTCTATGAACTGCCCTTTTCCAGTTCTTTTTCTATGGAATGCTGCAAGCAGTATACCAAATGCAGCCCACATCCCTCCAACATACCATCCCATCCAGTTTCCCGCTTTAACAGGTTTTTTCAACTCCTTAGGGACATCTGGATCGAGTTCCGGTTCTCCTGTAACGCTCATCACGACCCCCCTCACCTGATCTATTAGATCGTAGCTGGTCATTTTTCCGAATTTCTCAGCATCCTTCCCGAACTGTCCAAAGGATGTTATAGCACAGTATATCAGCGACGGATTTATTTCTTTCAACTTTCTATATCCTATGCCGAGGGAATCCATATATCCGGGCTTGAAAGTCTCAATTAGAACATCTGCTTTTTTAACGAGTTTCTTCAGCATTTCCCTTCCCTCTTCCTTCTCGATGTTGAGTGTTATGTGGTACTTATTCCTAGCCTCTACAATGTAACCTAGTCCGGCATCTCCAATCATGATTCCCTCCGGTGTCATCTTCCGCGCTAGGTCACCAGTTGGAGGTTCGATCTTTATAACCTCGGCTCCCAACTCTGCCAAGAAAGAAGCCGCTACAATGCCCGCAAAGTTACCATAGCTCAGATCTAAAACTACTAAGTCATCAAGAGCTTCAGGCTTCCCTAAAATGTCTGCTGGATTAGTTATGGAATGAATGAATTTCGCATATTCCGGATCGATTGCAAAGCCAACTATCTTCCTCTCTTCCATAAAATCACCTCACGGATATTTCAGTCCCTTCTTCCCATCCCAGTCCTTTGGTGGACATTGCGATGGTACTGCGGGGTTCCACTTGTAAATTACCCCCTCTTCGTAGAGTTTCTCAATCTCTTCCATACTCATACCAAGAACCCTTGCCAGTACATGTTCGTTATCGAATCCCATCGGTCTTGCACCCCATTTTAGCCTCGCAGGTGTTTCCATTCTCGGTGGATAGCAAGGTTCAACAAGATAGCCGTACAGTGGATCTTCGTATTCTTGAATCGCCTTTCTTTGTCTGAAATGTTCGCTGTTGTAAGCTTCCTCTACATCCACCACATGATAAGCTGAGAAACCGTATTTCAACGCAAGCTCTTCTATTTGTGAAATCGTTTTATCTCTCGCCCATTTTGCAATTTCAGCTAGTATATACCCAGCATTTTCGTCTTTTAGTCTAACCAGTGGATCTGCGAATTTCTCATAAAGATCCATTCTGCCCATAGCTTCACAAAGTCCTTTGAATTCGTTCTCAGAGAAAGCGCATATCGCCACCCAGCCATCTTTGCAGTCAAAGAGGTCTGAGGGACAAATCGCTAAATCTCGATTGCCAACTCTTTCCCTGTTCTTTCCAGTTAAGTAAACGTATAGCCACGTCCAGTCTAGGTATCTAATCACGGTTTCGACTTGCGAAATGTCTATGAACTGACCTTCACCTGTTTTTTCCCTGTAATAAAGTGCTGCAACTATTGCAATTGCACAAGCCAAGGCAGTCGTCCAATCAGCAATCCAGACACCGGATTTCAGCGGAATTCTGCCTTCTAGACCGGTTATATAGGCTAAGCCGCCCTCACTCTGAGCGATTGCATCGTAGGACGTTCTACCGGTAAACGGGCCCCAGCTACCGAAGCCTGAAACATGGAGCTGTATAATTCTGGGATTGACCTCCCTCAGCTTATCGTAGCTTAGACCCCATTTTGCAAGTCTTCCCGGAGTTAGGTTGTCTATTACAACATCGCTCTTCTTAACAAATTTATAGAATATTTCCCTTGCCTTTGGGTGCCCAAAATGCATTCCAACCCAGTATTTATTGTGGTTCTGCTCAAGCAGCCCTGGGGACAGGTTCTTGTAAAAATATGCATATGGTGTAACATATCTCATCTGATCTCCACGCCTTGCTTCGAACTTTATCACCTCTGCCCCAAATTCGGCAAGGTAATCCGCTGCAGCTGGACCTAGAACAACGCTGCAAACTTCCAGAACTCTTATTCCCTCTAGTGGTTCTGGCTTTTCAAAAATGTCTCCAATCAACTCTTCCATTTCACCACCTATTAACCTTTTGAATTGGAATGGTTAAAAATTTTTCTTCTTTATACATGTTTTTATACAATTATTCGAGACCGAATAATATTTTTATATTTATATTTATAATAAACTTCAAGACTTTTGCTGAGAAAAAAATTAAATTGATGCTACCGAATACAAACATGCACATAGCTGTTACAGGGAGGCCGGGTATAGGAAAAACCACGCTCTGTCTCAAAGTTTATGAATCGCTGAAACCTAAAATCAAGATTTCCGGTTTCATAACTCTAGAGGAGAGGGTCAAAGGTGTTAGAGTTGGTTTTAAGCTTGTGGATTTGAATACAAACCAAGAAGCAAAGCTTGCAAGGATCGGTAAAGGTAAAGTGAACGTCGGAAAATACGAGGTGCTTATTGAGAGTTTTGAAGATTTTTTAGACAAGCTTAAATTCGATGGGGATTTGATCATTATAGATGAAATTGGCCCAATGGAGCTAAAAAGCTACAAATTCATTTCAACTGTCAGAGATTTGTTCTCAAAAGAAAATCTGCTATTCACA
Organism: uncultured archaeon; assembly: GCA_964463575.1. GTDB lineage: Archaea > Halobacteriota > Archaeoglobi > Archaeoglobales > Archaeoglobaceae > WYZ-LMO2. The sequence continues at coordinate 7,512 of CAYXCK010000035.1, read as the reverse complement.
ATTCATTACAAAGCGAGACACCCGCTTCTGGATACTATAAGGAGGGATTTCAGGATATACACTATTGACGAGAAAAACAGAAATTGGGTTGCAGAGGAAATTGCGAAAATATATGCTCGTTGTTGAAGGAAAAGCAAAAATAATAGTTGATGGAGCATTCTATAACCCAAAAATGCGTTTTTGTCGCGATCTAGACATGCTGGTTTTTTTGGCACTTGGAAAACACAAAATTCTCGATGCACTTTCAGCCACCGGTGTCAGAGGGATCAGAGCCATGCTTGAAGCTGATTGCGAAGTTGCTTTCAACGATGCAAACCCAAAGGCAGTTGAAATTATAAAAAAGAACCTAGAAATAAACAATCTCAGTGCAGAAGTGTTCTGTTCCGATGCATCGATTCTGATGAGAACAAAAAAGTTCGAACACGTAGATATAGATCCCTTTGGTAGCCCTGCAAATTTCATAGAGTCCGCATGCGTTCACTCAAAATTTTTAAGTGTTACCGCAACAGATTTGGAGGCCCTATGCTGCAAAACTTCTGCCGGTTTTAGAAAGTACTCGGCCTTTGTGTTGAAAACTGATGTCCCCCATGAAATAGGCCTGAGGGTTCTTTTGGGCTTCATCGCTAGAACCGCTCTAAGATTCGAAAAAGCCATCTATCCTCTGATTTCTTGGGTTAGAGAACACTACTACAGAGTTCACGTTAAAATAAAGAGATCCGGTTCTGAAGCAACAAAGACTCTAGAGAAAATTGGTTATATATCCTTCTGCAGAAAATGCTTTGCAAAAAGGATCACTAAGTTCGGTGAGATTGTAGAGACTTGTCGTTGTGGAGATAGGCCTATCCTAATCGGCCCGCTATGGCTCGCCGAACTTAAAAATAGAGATTTCGTCGATAAAGTTATATCCCTAGCAGACGGGAAGTTGAAGAATTTTCTTCTAAAAATCCAAAACGAAATTGATTATCCCCTAGCCTACAGTATTCCCAAGATCTGTAGCCTGATCTCAAAAGCGGCCCCTTCAACTGCCGATCTAGTTGATAAGCTTAAAAATATTGGATACATGGCTTCCCCAGTGCATTACTGTGGATACTGCGTAAAAACGAATGCAGAAATTGAAAAGATAATCAAAATTTTAAGCTGAAAACTTCGCTTTTAGAAATATCTGAAACCGCTTCAAGCCCCAGACACGATCTTTATTACATCATTGTTTCGAAGCTCATAATCGTCTGCGATTCTGATCTTTTTCCTCGCATCAACCGCGTAAATAAATTTTTTACCAATTTCAGTGTGAATCTTGAAAGCTAGGTCTCTAGGAGTCGTTCCTCTTTTCACCAAAAAAGCATCAGGCAAAATGTTTCCTTTAGAATCCGTGAACTTCGACTCGTTTTCAACTGGATAAACAACTATATACCCCAGAACGTCAAAGACAAGTTTGTTTATTACATCCTGCACACCTGTGGTCTTGAACTCGTCTAGATAACTCTTTATTTTCTCCAGAACCTTTCTCTGTTTCTCGTTCAGCTCCTTTTTCACTTCGAAACTGGAATCCCCGGGAAGATATTTTATGAAACCGGACTTGGCAGCAGTTCTTAGGATTAGCTCATAGTTTGCAGAAGTTGGAACTGCTCCGATTTTTTTAAGCCTCTCTAAAAAATCTCTTGGAGCTTTATCTGCCTTGTTGGCCGCTATTACCATTTTCATCCTACTCTCCCTCAAAACCCTTGCTATTTCAACGAGCTCTTCATCTCTAAGCTTTTGAATATCGACGTCTCTGAACGCTTCTCTTACCATCGCCTCGGTAAATCCCAGGCCTGCTAAAGCTTCAGTTATAACCTTTATCTCCCTTTTTTCTGCTTTAGCCTTTCTCACAATTTTTTCCCAGTTCCTTTTCAATATACCATATATCCACATATCTAATTCGCGCAAGAGAAATTCAATGTCTTTTATTGGATCTCTCTCACCAATCCCTATTTCATTGCCATTCTCGTCAGTCGATCCAGATGCGTCGACTACGTGAATTATCCCTTCACTTTGTCTCAGGTCATCTAAAAACTCGTTCCCTAATCCTCTCCCCTTATGGGCATCAGGCACCAAACCAGCAACGTCGATTAACTTTACAGGAACAAACCTCCATCCATCAATGCAGTTTCCACAATCTATGCCCAAATCCCGGCATACACACCTGACTCTAACGTGTGCGATTCCAACGTTTGGCTTAATTGTTGTAAATGGATAATTCGCTATCTCCGCGTCAGCAAGAGTTGCGGATTTAAAAAAAGTCGACTTTCCAGCATTTGGTTTTCCAGCTATTCCGATCTCTATCATAAAAGCCCCCTTGACTCATATTCTCCTCTTTTTCTCTTCCTTATCAGACTATTCAAAAGAGAGGGATTGTTTCGCAGAAAAGATGCAAATTCCCTGGTTATTTCCCCTCTTCTCTCAAAGTAATCTATCACCTCTATCGCTTCTTCGAGGTTTTTGCAAACCTCAAGATGGTCTATAACCGTGGGTATAAGTCTATCTCCCAATTCAGCGTACAACGCCGGAAACATCTTCCTGAACTTCTCCTTGTCCCATTCCACCTTCCTCACCGATATCAGTTTTTAGGACTATGGAATCCTTAATCCAAACTCCCTCCCTCGCCACTATTCCTCCACCTACAATGCATCCTTTTTCCATATAAACCCTGCTACCCCTGAGATTTGCTTCCACGACACTCGAATTTATCAGGTAGATAACTCTGCCGGTCACATTACCGTGGATCGTGCTGGAATCCAGAATTATATCCCTTCCTTTCAAACTTCCGAAAACTTCGCTCCTGCTCATGTAAATATTCCTGGCCTTGAGATTACCGGAGATTCTGCTATCGTAAATATCCGCATCCTTCGTCGTTGAAATCCTTGTAGCTTCTACAAAGCACTTTTCGGGTAAAACGAAAGCTGGATTCAAATCTTCCTCTATCTCCAGCATTTCGGCCTTCCCAAGGCGAAGGAGGAGCATTATATAAAGAAGAATTATTAAAACAACTGAAGCTGGATTCTGAATCGTTATCAAGCCCCTCGTCTCAAATCCGTTCTTTATCCTCACGTTTCTGCCTATCTCAAGGTCACCATAGACCGTGAGCTTTCCACTTATTCCAACGAATTCGCCTATGTAAGCATCCATCTTTGAAACGACGTCGCCGGAAATCGTGGAAAATGAATCTATTCGAACCTCTTCACCAATTACATCTCCACCGATTTCAACCCGCTCGCCCATAATTACTTTTTTCGCAATTATCCCATAATCGATCCTAGAATTTTGCCCAATTACCGCATCACCGTTCACAAGAATGCTCCTTTCCTCGAATCTAACATTTCTAAATATCATTTTTTTGAGCATTTATTAGGGCATCGCTACAAAGGTTAAAAATTTTACTTCACTAATAACTTCTGCATTCTAATTATTCCAAAGACTAGTACCGGGACTGCAATCACGGTAAAGAGCTGAGCTATTTCTCTTACCGGAGAGAAAAGAACCAAAATGCCCACTAGAATGCAGAAAGCCCTGATCGGGAGATCAAAGTATATCCTCGTAGTGAATTTGCCGAAGCTACCCAATGTCGATACAAGAATGCCCAGCAGAACCGTTGCAAAGGCAATTATCATCTCGAGTCCCGGCTTTAAAACTAACTCTGGCCAAGTAATTACGGCAAAGATCATCAAATAGAGCGGCAGGATCCACTTCTGCGTGTATATGGCTGTTTTTACAAAAGGTGTTTCGGCTATTTTCGATGTAACTGCAGCTATAAGCGCAACCGGCGGTGTGAATTCAGAAATTGCGGCTGCAAGGAATATGAAAAAGTGTGCAACCCACGGGTTGATTCCAAGAGATATCATTGCGGGAGTAACCAATACGGATGCTATGATGTAAACAGCGGATGGTGGAAGACCAAAACCTAGGAAATAAGCAAGCAAGAATCCCAGTACAATTAACAAGAGTACACTTTCTTTTCCAACGCTGATTAGAGTCATTCCAAGTTTCAAAAGCCAGCCGCTTACCGTGAAAAAGTTTATGATTATCCCAAGCACCGCTAAAAGCAGAAGTATGTCTATCACGATTTCCGGATAACTCTTAACCGTCTCTTTAAAAGAGTGCAGGAGTTTCAAAATTCTTTCCTTTTTAGATCCTTGATGGGTAAGAAGTAGAATGGCAGAAACTGTTACCATGAAAAAGACTGCGGTTATGAGCGCAGACCTAACCTCGGGCCACCAGAGGAAACCCATGAGATATATTAGGAGTACAAGACTTGAAAAGAAGGCAGCTGTATAGAGTTTGTCCGATACGGATATCTTTCCCAGCTCAGAAAAGACGTCCTCGACCTTTATCATTCCTGGCTTTACATACTGCAAGGTAATCAGATGGACTGTTAGCGCTATGGCAATGTAGTAAACAATGCCCAGTACAAAGCCCCGGATCATGACTTCAAAGTAGCTAACACCCAAAAATTCTGCCATAAGAAATGCCGCAATTGCCATTACTGGCGGCATAATTAATCCGCCAAGAGCCGCAGAGCCTTCAGTTGCTGCCGCATAAATGGCTGGAAATCCAGCCCTTTTCATGGCGGGGATGGTAAATTGTCCAACCAGAGCAGAGTCTGCTGCACCGGAACCAGTACACATGGCAACGCTCATCGAGCTTATTACGGCTGACTGGGGTATCAGAGCTGGTTTTCTGCCCAGATAGCCTATTATTGTTTTTATCATTGCCCTGTCTACCCCATAGCCCTTTGCAATTCCCATCAGAAGCAGAAATGCGCCTATTATTCCAATTCCGGCCTGTGCATAGGTTCCAAATATTCCAAGCTTTACTTCAACGGTTGACGATAGCACGAGCCTTTCCGGGTCTATACCGGGAACCCTAAGAATTCCGGGAAAATAGTCGCCGAAAACACAGTAAATGAAAAGGAAAATTGTTAAAGCAAACAAAACCTTTTGCCTTTTTCTCGCAAATTCTAATACCAGAAAAAACATCGAAAATCCAACGAACTTGTCCAGAATATTATAGCTTCCCGCACGATAATAGATGAGATCCATGTAATTCATCGGCAGATAAATTGCTGAAAAAAGACAGATCGAAATGTAAACGGCCGCAATTAAATACTGCCATTTACCTAGTCTCGGATAAAAAGAATCATTTTCGAGCTCGTATAGAACATAAATTGAGTAGGCAAACGGAAGAAGAAACAAAACCCAAAACATTGCTCCCATGTAACCGCTCGCATAATAATAAACTACAATTGAAAAATAAATTAAAGAAAAAATAAAGGTTAATACTGACAGCAGTTTCATTCTCTCACTTTGCTATGTACTTGTCCCACTCACTCTCCCACAGGCCCTTTTCTTTCAAGTACTTCGCCAGACCGGGATGAATTGGAACCAAGCTCGGATCGGTAGCCTTTATTCCAAGATACTGGAACTTTGCAACGTCATCAGCCAATGGCTTGAGTCCCGCGTCAACCTGAGGGAGCTTGTTAGCGTTCTTTTCAATAGCCTTGAGGAAGTCATAAACGTCTTTTTCGGAGATCTTCATTCCCGCATGATAGCCAAAGTAGAATGGCACCCCGTATATCTTTCCAGTCATCTCCTTGTCCACTTTCTGTGCATCAATCTCCACTAGCTGTAATCCGGCTTTTTCAAGCTTTTCAATCTCATCTTTGCTGGGATTCAGTGGAACAAGCTTACCTTTGCAGCTTACAGCCAGTTCCTGTCCCCAAGTTGGCAAAGAAACTCTAGCTGTTGTATACAAAGCTGTTGCAACTATCGTTCCCTCCTCAAGGGCTTTGCACACAAACTTGGAATCCACTTCGACGTGTTCGACTTTAACACCAACAGCATCCAATGCTCTCCTTATGTTTATGTGATTCATGTATCCGGCAGGGGTTAAGTAGACTTTTTTGCCTTCAAGATCTTTCCAGCTCTTTATCTCATTCGCTTTGTCCTTTGGAACCAACAGGAAGGTTTCCATCGTATAGGTCCAAAAGCTCTGAACGGGCATTTGCTTCACTTCAGGCTTGAAATCCTTAAATGCTCCGGTGAACGTATAAAGTTCCTTAAAACCAAGATCCGCTATGTATGTTCCATCAGCCTCTCCTTTACAGAAGCCTTTTATTGCAGCTGTCGTTGAGGAGTAAGGCTTAACCAAAAACTCTACATTCGGCAAATCCGCTTTTACAGTATCTAGAATACCAGCTATAACTCTGTACCCATACCCTCCAGGATCTAGTGTTGCCCAGACCCATGTTGTCTTTGCAGGTGTTGTTGGAGTGGGTGTAGGTGTTGCCTGTTTCGTTTCCTGAGTTGCACAACCAGCCAGCAATATTGCAGCTACTAAAACTAGCAACGCAAAGCGCGCCTTCATGCAAAAAAAGTTAGATTTATGTTTTAAAAATTTTTCCGTTTTATCAGCTTTGATTAATTTTAACTTACTTAAAATTTAAATCTCATAAAGTTCCCTCCTCCTTGCTTCAAGAAGATTCTCTTCAACTCCCCTAAATTCCGCAGCCGATTTTATTTCCGTCGAAAACTGTTCTGCATGAACAAACAACTCTGATATTTGGTTTCTCCAGTTTATGTCCCGAAGCAAATGATGATCTAAAACTATTTCCTTAGAGACCTCCGATATCTTCTTCAAATTCTCTACTGCCTTTTCGAGAGAAGCCTTTGAAAAACGATAACCGAGCATGTAGCTCATGGGTCCATCTATAAATACAATCTCTGGTCTCCTTTGTAGAATAAATTCAGTCTGATCAGCATGCAAAGGTCCTTCCACGTCAGAGGAGAAGAGAAAGCTATTCTTACCATCCGAAACGAATACTTCCAGTACGAAACCTAACTTTTGATTTGCCCCATGAAAAACAGGCTTTGAAATTTCAACGAAAGTGTTGCCAAATTCGTATTTTTTACCATCACAAAAATCTATTTCAACTTTTACATTCTTTAGCTTTTCCAGAAAATATTCTGCTCTTTCGATTTGACTTCTATTTATCTTATCTCTCGGATGCTTTAAAAGAAGCTTTTTCCCTTCAAAAATTTCCACTTCTTCAGGATTGTGGTGATCGTAATGGTAGTGCGTAACTATTACAACATCGCTTTTTTCAACAAAACCCTTTATTTCTCTCCATTTCTCTTCCATTTGCTCTATCTCGATTTTATGAGGAGGGAGACCATATCGCGATGGCGCAAGGCTTACACTCGGATCTATCGTAATGGCAACATCTCTAGTCTTAACAAAAGTCGCCATACTTCGGACCCCCATCGAATCGAAAGCTATTGGAACTATCTCCATGTCTAGACTTCTCCAAAGAAAATTTTATAACTTTATCGCAACTTTTGAAAAGTTGATAATCCTCCCAACTCATAGAAATATTTCCCTATAAAAAAGCTTAAAATCATAAATGGGCTCGCCCGGATTCGAACCGGGGACCTTCGCCTCGTCAAGGCGACGTCATAACCGCTAGACTACGAGCCCCAA
>CAYXCK010000034.1:0-13365 GCA_964463575.1 uncultured archaeon | reverse complement strand
TATTGCGAGAGAAATCGGCTCCCGCTCCTCATTCTGAAGAAGCTGAGCTGAGAAGAACGCCCTAAGGAAATGGCAATCTGGTTTTTAAAATCACTTCAAAGCTCGGTTAAGCCAGAGGCTTACAACTGAAAACCCCGCCCTTTAGGGCGGGGATGAGAAAAGCTTATTCAATCATAATCCCCATCTTTAGAGTGTCCCGAAGGGCGAATCTTTAGGATGCGAGCAATTGAATCCCTTCCATATTCATTCTATGCTCTCCAAGACATGAAACCCATCAGAAAGCACAAGATGAAGAGAACAAGCATAGTGGGGCTTTCAGAGTTTTAGCCGTGGGGTAACTTCTTTTAAGCCTCGAAGTATTTAAATTTCTGTTTGTTTGCATTCTTTCTATGGAAGAATCCCCAACCGAAAAAGGTTATAAAACAATCCAAGATCCTATCCATGGATTGATAAAACTGGATAGAGATACTTTAAAACTCATAGATACTCCACAATTTCAGAGACTTCGGGGAATCAAGCAACTAGGCTTCGCTTATCTTGTTTATCCCGGAGCAAATCACACAAGATTTGAACATTGCATCGGGACGATGCATCTGGCTAAGATCCTTGCCCAGAAACTAAAACTCGGTCAAGAAGTTGTAATCTCGGCTCTCCTTCACGACATTGCCCATCCTCCCTTCTCGCACAGCTGCGAGGGTTTGCTTAGGGATCACATGATAGATCACGAAAGCATAGAGATGGCAGTAAGAGGAGAGTTGAGAGAGGAGCTAGATAATCTCGGATTCAGTTTAAAGGAGCTCAAGAAAATAATTTCAGGAGAAGAAGAATCGATAGTCTGCGGAGACGTGGATGTGGACAGGATGGACTATCTTGTAAGAGATGCCTACTACACAGGAGTCGCATATGGCATATTTGACATTTCAAGGTTGATGGATAAAATCAAGTTCGAGAATGGCCTAGTCGTAGAGGAAGGAGGGATAAGAGCTGTAGAATCGATGCTAATCTCCCGTTTTCTAATGTATCCCTCAGTCTACTATCACCACGTCTGCAGAATTGCTACAAAGATGTTCGAAAGGGCAATGGAGAGGATAGTCAAAAAAGGATTGAGGATTGAAGAATTATTCGAAATGGATGACTCGGATGCAATTATGCTGTTAAAAATGCATGAACCTGAATTTTATTCGATGCTCAGGAATCGCAGGCTTTTCAAAAGAGCTGTATACGTTGGGAGAGAGAGTGTCGATTTCAGGGAAGTTATGAAAGTGGATGAGAAGAGGGCCGAAAGAAAGATTGCAGAAATGGCTGGAATAAATGAAAAATACGTAATAGTAGATATCCCGGAAGTTGAAGAGGTCAGAGAGTTCTCCATCAGAGTAGAAATCGGAGACAAAATCAGGAGAATTGAAGAAGTCTCGGCCTTGGTAAGGGCCCTGAGGAGTTCTTGGATAGAGAACTGGAGGTTAGGAGTTTACACGAAGAAGGAGTTCCTAGAGGAAATAAAAAGATGTGCCATCGAATATTTCGGAATAGACAAGAGTGTTCAGAAAAAGCTATCCGTTGATTCTTCTTCTAACAGCTGGATCCCTTAAGGCTATCTCCATCAGCGCGGATTCGAAGCTTTCATTAAACGGGATTTTTTCGCACACGTAAATTCCGGTTCTACCTATTTCCCTTCTTCTGCCGAGAACCCTCATTCTTTCAAGGACTATTTCGATCGATACGTTGAGTATTTTTGCAACAGAACTCGGATGCATTTCCTGCACGGCTATTTCCCTGTGCCCGTTCTCTATGGGTATTATAAGCATAAGTCTTTTATCAACTCCCGGAACCCTCTTGTTGCTCAGCAGTTCCTCGTAGCTAATGCAACCGCCAAATCTGTAGAAATCGAGTTCCCTTTCTCTCATTTTCACCAGAGGGAAGCTTACGACTGTTTCTTTATCTATAACTATTTCTCCCTTTATGGCATAATTTGGGGTTGCCTGAACTATTCTTCTCTCCAAAAAATCGAAATCTTCCAAAGCCAGCTCGATCCTAAAAGATGGAACGAGTTGCGGAACAAAGATATCGATATCACTCCCCTCGTTCACATCTCCCCGGGCAACGCTGCCGTATAGAATGCTGGATATATTGTTTTTTGCGAGCTTTTCCATGAAAATCCTTGCCTTCTCCCTCTTAGTCCTCAGAATTCTCCAAGTGTCCTCATCGTAGTAAACTTCAACCCCTTTCATTCCACAGTCTTGTCTATCCAGTCTAAAAACTCCCTCAAACCCCTTTCAACTGGAATTGAGCAAATGCATGGAACAGAATAGCTGTGAATGCTCCTTACGAAATCTCTCAGCTCCGAAAATTTCTCCATTTTTGTCTTCACAATCATTCCATACTCCTCAGCAACTTCGATCTTGTTCTCCCACCAAAAGAAAGATTTTATTGGAAAAATGTTTACACAGGCCGCGAGTTTCTTTTCAAGCACGGCTTTTGCTATTTTCTCCGCTTCTTCCTTCGAACTTGCCGTTATGTAAACAAAAGTATACATCTTCACACCTTTTTCTTAACAACAACTATGTCGCCAAGTGTGATCTCTGCTTGCGAGCTCTTCGAGACTTTCACTTCCTGAACAGTTTCCCTGAGCTTTATTCCAAAGAGTTTCTCAAGCTTTTCAACCAACTCCGGTTCGGGGGTTATTTCCGCATTTTCTATTTTCTTTATAACAGATTCTTTTTCCTGAATCTTCTTCGCCAGCTGCTCCTGACTCCAGCCCCTCTTTTCCCTTTCAGCCTTTATTATCAAATTGAAGTTCTCAACCAGTTCTTCCTTGAATTCAACCTTTGTTTGGGGTTTCTTTTTTCTTATAACAATTTTCCTACCTCCCTCCCGCTTCGATACTGAGATTTCACTCCCATATTTTTTACAGGAGGCGCAAACGCTAACTTCAGCTCCCTCAACAACTATCCTGTATCCAGGAGGCTTTATCTCTTTTCCGCATATCTCGCAATTCATGTTCCCACCAGCAATAACTTCATATAGTTAAAGGATATATAACTATTTGGAGGCTTCCGGAGAGATCGTAATGACAGAAGATCTAAACTATCTCATTGAGAAGTTGAAGAAACTTGAAGAAGAATATTATAAACTTAGGGAACTTTATCGAAGACTTGAAGATGAAAAAAGGTTCATAGAAAGTGAAAGGCTCAGGTATGAAAGAGAAGTTAGAAGGTTAAAGAGCGAAATAGAAAGGTTAAGATCACCTCCTCTACTTGTTGGAACAATTTCGGACGTTCTTGAAGATGGAAGAGTTGTTGTTAGAAGCTCTACTGGGCCGAAGTTTGTTGTTTACACATCTCAATTTATAAATCCGGAAGATCTTAAACCAGGAACAAGGGTGGCGTTAAACCAGCAAACTTTGGCTGTCGTTAATATTCTACCCTCCTCAAAGGATCCAATGGTATATGGCTTTGAAGTTGAGGAAAGACCGAACGTAACTTACGAGGATATTGGCGGACTAAATCAGCAGATTGAAGAAATAAAAGAGGCTATAGAACTTCCAATGCTCAAACCCGAGCTTTTCAAAGAAGTAGGAATTGAACCGCCAAAAGGTGTTCTGCTATACGGTCCGCCGGGAACAGGAAAAACCCTTCTCGCCAAGGCAGTTGCAAATCAAACCAAGGCGACATTCATAAGAGTTGTCGGAAGCGAGTTCGTTCAGAAATTCATCGGAGAAGGTGCAAGACTTGTCAGGGAGGTTTTCCAACTTGCAAAGGAAAAAGCTCCAAGCATAATATTCATCGATGAGCTAGATGCAATAGCTGCAAAGAGAATAAGCAGCGACACGAGCGGAGATAGAGAGGTTCAGAGAACTATGATGCAGCTGCTCTCAGAGCTTGACGGCTTCGATCCAAGAGGAGATGTAAAGGTAATTGGAGCAACAAACCGCATAGATATTCTAGATCCGGCCATACTGCGACCCGGCAGGTTTGACAGGATAATCGAAGTTCCATTGCCGAACTATGAGGGAAGAATACAGATATTCAGAATACATTCAAAGAAAATGAAGCTGGCCGAAGACGTTGACTTCAAGGAGCTTGCAAGAATAACCGAAGGTGCAAGCGGAGCAGATATAAAGGCGATATGCACGGAAGCGGGGATGTTCACGATAAGAGAGGAAAGGGTAAAGGTCACGATGCAGGACTTTATGAGGGCTGTTGAAAAAGTCTTGAGGAGAGCCTCACCAATCCCAGACCTAAAGGGGGTTATGTTTGTCTAGCTCCGGAAGCCTCCGCAATCTTTTTGAGAACTCCTAGACCTTCGCTGTAAAGTTCTTCAGCCCTCTTCATTGTTTTTCCCTCGGCATAGATTCTGACTATCGGTTCGGTGCCGGAGGGCCTTATAAGGATCCAGCCATCTTCGAAGTCTATCCTTACACCGTCTGTATGGTTTGCTTCTGGGTAAAGCTTTCTAAGTTCCAAAAGAATCCTTTCCTTATTCCTGCACTCAACTTTTCCCTTTATCATGTGATACCTCGGAATTTCAGCCACGAGCTCGCTGAGCTTTTTTCCGGTTTCATCCATTAACTGCAGAACCTTTGCTATCCCCATCCCGCCATCCCTTGCAAGCAAATGCTCGGGAAAAATGAAGCCGCCGTTTCCCTCCCCCCCAAAGACTGCTCCTTTCTCAATCATAACCTTTGCAACAACCGGTGAACCTACTGCCGTATAGATAACTTTTCCCCCTGCTTCCCTAACGACATCCTCAACACATCGGGATGATGAAACTGGTGTAACCACAATTCCCCCTCCACTTTTTTCAACATAGTACTTTGCCATCAAAGCCAGCATGACGTCTTCAGGAACAAAATTCCCCTTCTCGTCAACAAAAACAGCTCTATCCCCATCGCCATCATGGGCGACGCCCACATCTGCATTGAAGTTCACCACGGATTTTTTCAGAAGGTCAAGCTCTCTTTCTACTGGTTCGGGATTTCTGCCGGGAAAAGTACCGTCAGGATGACAGTTTATGCTAAAAACCCGACATCCTAGCCTTTTTATAATTTCAGGGCTTGTAAGGAAAGTTGCACCATTTCCGCAGTCAACAACAACCTTGTAGCTTCTATCCAAATCAACGCTGTCAACTATAGCGTTCACGTAGCTTTCTATGCAATCGTCGCTGAGCAAGGATCCCACTTCATTCCACTTCGCAATTCTGAACTTCTTGCTCATATACACCCTTTCGCTTTCCTCATCCATCTCCCTGAAAAATTCCGCCCCATTCTCCTGTATAAACTTTATTCCATTGTATTCCCTTGGATTGTGGCTGGCGGTGACAGCAACAGCAGCGATTTTCTTCGTTTTCGCGTAATATTGCAAAGCAGGTGTTGGAGCTATGCCAAGGTCCACAGCATCGCTGCCAGCGGACATTATTCCCGCAAGAACTGCTGATTTCAGCATGAAGCTTGAAATCCTCGTATCGCACGCCACAGCTATTTTTCCAGGCTTTAGGGTTGCTATTGTTCTACCGAGATCTAGGGCCATCTCTGGAGTTAGCTCCTCATTAGCTATTCCCCTGACACCGTTTGTGCCAAATAGGCTCATAATTCCACCCTAAACATTACCTGTGAAGCCGTTCTCAGTTTTCTTCTAATAACGGGAAGTTCATAGGGGTAAAGCATCAGATTGTTGTTCGCGAACCTTTCAAAGCCAAATGCTCTCTTTATAAACTCAGCATGAAGTTTGTCCCTTACAAAAACAACCCTATCCCCACCCACATCGCACATTTCGAGAATTATTGGGATCCTGAACCTCTTTCTCTCTTCTTCATCCAGAAAACCAGCTATGAACTCGAGCTCCTTTGGCTCTATGTAGTATTCATTTCCGTCCTTCGCAAGTATAGTCGGGTCTTTTTCCTTCAACAATTCCGCAAGACTTTTGGTAACAGCGGGCATGTGCCTGTTCACGGATTCGATTATCTTGGCAAGAATTTTCTCGTTCATTCGAACACCTCCAATTCAATTTTTTCTCGGGGCTTTAAAACATCAAAAGCATTTCCTTCTCTAAAGCTGAGTTCAAGGGTGCCAAAACTACCTATCAGGGCCAAAGGCTCTCCAACTTTAACTTCCTCGTAAGTTTTCACCATCGGAAATATTAAATCGGAAACCCTAAAAAGCTTTGCCCTTTCCACAGCTTTTGCTGGAACATTGGTAACTATATTTCCGAACCTGTCAACAAATGCAACCCTGCATACAAGCCTGTTTCCAATTTTCTGGTAATCGAAAAGTTCGAGCTTTTTGATATCGCCTATTTCCCTGAGATATCTGAAATCCCTCTTCAGAAGAAGGGCGGCGCACGGGGCAAAGATGTCTCTTCCGTGAAAAGTGCTCGAGAGTTCGCCAACAAGCTCAGAGATCCTGTAATCTATTTCAAAAATCTTCAAAATACCGTCATCGGCTGCGGAGGGGTAGAGTATTCCGTTATCCGGGCCAACGAAGTAGTGATTCCTCGTTTTAACAGCTATTGCCCTCCTCCCCCCACCAACTCCTGGATCTACAACCGCAACGTGTATCGCATTCCTGAAATACCTGTAAGAATGGTATAGAAGAAAGGCCCCCTGAAAAACGTTCTGCGGTTCGATACTATGGCTTATGTCAACTATCTTCGCCTCCGGAGCCAAGCTATAAATGACGCCCCTCATCACGCCGGGATAGAAATCGCCGAAATCGGTAAGCAGAGTTATTATCATAGCTTCCTGTTGAAGAGCTGTTTCATCTCTCTCCTAACTTCAAGCGTTGTCCTAAAGATAAGATCGGCAATCAGACCAAATACTACGAACTGAACCCCCGTTACGATGAAAAGAACCGTAAGCAAAGCGAGCATATAGTGCGAAACCGCTCTTAGCCAAGCATAAACAACGTAAAGCCCCGTAATTATTCCAAAGATTAGGAATAAAATTCCAAAAAGATACAGATATCTTGCCGGACTGTACCTTCCTATCAGCTCGTAGATCGTTTTTCCAATCCTAAAACCGTCCCTCAAAGGACGCAGCTTCGTCTTTCCCTCTCTTTTTCTGTAGCTTATAGGCACCTCAATTATTCTGAAACCCTTGGCAAGCGTTTCAACAGTTATTTCTGCCTCAACCTCGAATCCGGACTTTTTTATTTCGATACTCTTGTACAGATCCTTTTTTAAGGCCCTATAACCGGATAGTATGTCCTTGAGATCTACACCGTATGCGAATCTAAAAAAAAGGTTTAAAAGCTTGTTTCCGATCAGATTGAGCCTTGTAAAGGCCCCCTTCTCGTAGCCAGCAAATCTGTTTCCGACAACATGGTCTGCAATTCCATTTTCTATCGGCTCGAGCAGCTTCCAGACATCTTCAGCGCAGTAGCTCCCATCGCCATCAACCAAGACCACAACATCGCTTTCAACAATCGCAAAAGCCTGCGCAATTGCATTTCCCTTTCCCTTCCCACTCTGGAGTAAAACCTTGGCTCCCTTTTCCAGCGCTATTTCCCTAGTTCTATCTTTACTGTTCCCATCTATAACCAAAACTTCGAATCCGAGCTTTTTGAATCCCTCAACAACCTCACCAATCCCCTTTTCCTCGTTCAGCGTTGGAATGACGACTGTTACGTTCATATTCTAGTTACCCTTAGAAGGCTCAGCACAGGAGCATCAACCCTTCCGCCCTTGTTTGCTATTACCGCAACGCACAGAACTTTCCCATTGCTCGCGGAAATCGCCCTGATAGCTCCGGAAATAGTTCTTCCCGTGGATATGACATCGTCGACAATCACGCAGTTCTTTCCCTCAACATTCGCAAAATTCTCGCTGAGGACTCCTTCGACTATTTCCTTTTCCCTAACCCTCCTCGGATAGTAGATCGCAAGTTCGGATGAGAGCTCCTCCGCAACCATTACAGCTAGGGGTATTCCGCTCGTCGCAATTCCAACAACAACGTTCACATCGCTGTACTTTTCCATTATCATATCAGAAAGGGCCAGAGCGGCGAGTCTGAGTCTTGAAGGCTTTGAAAAATTTTTCCATTCAACATATATGTCCGAAGGGGGAGTTTCCGTCGCCCTTGTTAGAAGCCACATTGCAGTTTCAAAAGATACATTCAGCTCATCGGCGATTTCTTCTGTCGTTAATCCCTTCTCCTTAAGCCTCCTAGCCCTTTCAACCAGACTTTCTATCTTCATTTTTTCACCCTCCTAAGCACGGTTTCGCTACCACACACAGGGCACGGGTCCTTAGAAACTTTTCTCCCGCAACCCCTACATATTCTTACCCACTTAAAACCTTTTGTTATCTTTTCCTGAACGATGCTTTCGAAATCTATTCCAAGAGCCATCGCAACGTTCTGTATCGAATAATCATCTGTAACGATTACAACTTCATTTCCCTTCTCCTTTTCATCGATAGCCTTTGCAACGAGCTTTAAGTCGGTTTCAGATAGCTTAAAAATATCCCCTGTTTCCTTCGACACCTTTTTAACAAATTCCAAGCTTTTCTCGCTTGCGCTCTCAATTCTTAGGTTTTTAACGCTCAGGTATACATTGGAATTCTCATCTATAACTTCCTTAACTACTTCAGGAATGGTGACCATATTTTCATAAACGAGCTTTCTCTTAAAGATTGCCCCAGCATCTAGCACGTAGATGCGCACTTATCTATTATGCCCAAGTAATTAAAAAATTTCTCAAAAAATTAATATCTTGCCATCAACTTTCCTCATGCGCTATGCATATGCCCTGTTACTCATAATATCGATAGCTCTCATTACAGCCCTATTCATGAGCAGGGAGGAAATGGAAGGCTGGTACAGCTACGAAAAAGGTCTTGAGGAATCAAAAAAGAGCAAAAAGGAGATTTTTCTCTTTATAAGCTCTCCCTCATGTCCCAAATGCAGAGAATTCAGGGAATTTTTCATGAAAAACAGAGAAGCCTACGAGCTGATTTCATCGAAATACGTTCCAGTTTACATTTCTGATGCTTCAAAGTCCCCGGTATTCGTTGAAAGTGTTCCAAAGTTCTGCATAGGATACGAAGGGAATTTCTCATGCTTCTATGCAAGTTCCGGAGAGAGTCTGATCGAGAAGGTGATGGAATGGAAGTGAAGATACCCTCATTTGTCTACATACAAAGAGGTGCTTTCGGAAAACTAAAGAAGGTTCTGGAAAAGATAGGGTCTGAAAATCCAATCATAGTTACAGATCCCGTCGTTTCGGAAATCCTGAAAGATAGGATTTCCGGTTTGGGGATTGAAAAAATCCTTGTGAACGAGGCCAGCATACTCGAGGCTAGAAGAGTTGTTCTTTCTCTCAGCTACAGCGATGTAGATGCCATCATCGGTATAGGAGGGGGAAAGGTGCTCGACGTTTCGAAGGTTGTTGCCAGCGAGCTAAACGTTCCCTTCCTGAGCGTTCCAACCACTGCATCGCATGATGGAATAGCTTCACCAGTTGCGAGTTTCAAAGAAGGGGGGAAGCCCGTTTCGATAACGACAAAGGCGCCCATTGCAGTTATAGCGGATCTGGAGATCATAGAGAGTTGCCCGAGAAGGCTGATTCATTCCGGTTTTGGAGACCTGATTTCAAACATAACGGCTGTCAAAGACTGGAGGCTTTCTAGGGATTTAACCGGGGAAAGCTATAACGAGGTTGCGGCTTCAATTGCAACGATTCCTGCATATCTCCTTATTGCAAAGGCAAACGGGGAATTCGACCTGACAAAAGATCTCGAACTTCTGCTCAGGGGGCTCATAATGAGTGGAGTTGCAATAGCAATGGTTGGAAGCTCAAGACCTGCCAGCGGGGCTGAGCACAAGTTCAGCCATGCCCTCGACTATTTGGGCTACGGAAACGCAACTCACGGCGAGCAAGTTGGCCTTGGAACCATAATATTCGAGTTCATGTATGAGGAAAAATATGGTGATGGTGACTGGAGGGCTGTCAAGAGCGCGCTTAAAAAAGCAGGGGCACCTGTAAGGCTTTCCGAGGTTGGAATAACAAAAGATCAGGCAATTGAGGCTCTGATGTTTGCTAAAAAAATAAGAAGGAAAAGGTTCACAATACTGGAAGCGACGGATCCCAAGAAGGAGGACTTTGAAAGGGTTCTGACAGAAACGGAGATATTATGATGAAACATTTTTAAGCAAACTGGGGAAAATGATTTATGTTCCTGCTGTTCATTGAGGATGTCATTCGAACGCTCGGGAGCTTTGCTGATCCAAAGCTAATAAAGGAAAGCGAACACGCGGATTTATCCACAACCGTTGCATTCAAGATTGCAAAGGAAAAAAACAGTAATCCGGAGGAAGTTGCGAATTCAATAGTTGAGGAAATAGATCCAAAAGGCTACGTTGGAAAGATTGAAAGTGTGAATGGGTACATAAACTTCTTCGTAAGCCAAGAATTCCTGAACGACACGATAAAGGTCATTTTAAGCGATCCGAATTACGGTTCACTGAATTTAAAGGGTAAAGTTCTGATAGAACATACCTCAGCAAACCCCGACGGTCCGTTGCATATAGGCCATGTGAGAAATGCCGTAATTGGGGACACATTGGTTAGATTTTTCAGAAAAGCGGGATTCGATGTAACAAGTCACTACTACGTGAACGACATGGGAAGGCAGATGGCGATCACAGTTTTGGGTGTTGAAAAATTTGGTCTGAGCAATAAAAAGCCCGATCACGCGATAGCCGATGCTTATATTTCGGCCAACAGACTTCTGGAAGAGAGAAAAGAGCTTGAAAAAGAAGTTGAAAGATTGATGCTCAGCTACGAGAACGGAGATTCTGAGGTTTCTCGAAAATTCAGGGAAACGATAGAATTTGCAATGGAAGGGATAAAGGATACCCTCAGAAATCTTGGTGTTTCACACGATCATTACATCTGGGAGAGCGAGTTTCTAAGGAACAGTTACGTCAACAGAGTTCTTGAAATTCTAGACAGTAAGGGGATGATAAAGAAAAATGGGGCCTGGATAATCGAATTTGGAGATATAAAGGAAGTTGTGCTAAGAAGGGAAAACGGAACTACTCTCTACATTACAAGGGATCTCGCATACCATCTCTGGAAGAGCGAAAACTACGAAAAAATCATAAACGTCTGGGGCGCCGATCACAAACTCTACGGTGAACAGCTATGCAGAATTCTGGATTCAATAGGGATAAAGAAGCCAGAGATTGTTTTCTTTGAGTTTGTTTCCCTTCCAGAGGGAAGAATGAGTACGAGGAGGGGAAGATACATCTCAGCCGATGAACTGATAGAAAGGGTTAAAGGAGAAGTCAAAAAGCTGATGTCCAACAGAGAGTTTAGCGAGGAGGAAATGGAAAGAGTCGCAAAGGCTGTTGCTGTCGGGGCTATAAGGTTTGATTTCCTCAAGATTGCCCCAGAGAAGCCCATGGTTTTCGACATGAAAAAGGCAATAGACTTTGAAAGGCAGACTGCGAGCTATATCCAGTACACACATTCTAGGGCATGCAGCATAATAAGAAAGAGCGAAGACGGGGAGGAATTCAGGGCAGAACTCTGCAATAAGGCAGAAAGAGATCTCGTCGTCCTTCTTTCCAAGATGCCCTACTACGTGAAGAAGGTTGTGGAAGAACTGAAGCCAAACATATTTGCAGAATACCTGCTAAGCGTAGCTTCCAAGTTCAACGACTTCTATCGAGATTACCCCGTGCTTAAGGCAGAAGATGAGATAAGAAGGCACAGACTTGCGATAGTTAAAGCCACAAGAAATGTGCTGCGCTCAGGCCTAGGTTTGCTCGGAATAGAGGCGCTAGAGAGGATGTAATGATAGAAGAACTTTTTAACCATCCAGAATTTCTTTATCCGGGAATCTTTTTAATCTCCTTCATTTCAAACTCGATTCCCTTTATCGGGATCCCATACCTGAATTTTCTGGTTGTCGCTTCACCTTTCTTAAGAATTGAAGAGACAGCAATCGTTGCGATTATTTCCGCATTCGGCGCAAGCCTTGGGAAGATCGTAATATATTTCATCGGGACCGGAGTCAGAATGACGCTTTCAGAGAAAACAAAGGAGAATCTCGCCTTCTTTGAGAAAATTTTCGAAAAATGGGGAATTCTGGCAGTTTTTATTTTTGCGGCGACCCCTCTTCCTGATGATGTGCTTTACATACCGCTGGGAATTGCCAGATACAAGCTTGTAAACTTCTTTCTCGCAGTCTTCTGCGGA
The DNA here is from genome assembly GCA_964463575.1 of uncultured archaeon. Lineage (GTDB taxonomy): Archaea > Halobacteriota > Archaeoglobi > Archaeoglobales > Archaeoglobaceae > WYZ-LMO2. Next base: position 1,169 of record CAYXCK010000034.1, on the reverse strand, counting down.
AAAATCGTCGTCACTTTTCTGGCAATTTTTATGGGGAAAGTGACGAGCGATGCAATAAAGTTTTTGCTAGACAACGATGTTCTCAGCTTCACAGTCTTTTTCCTCATCACAACCCTCTTCACATTTGCTGTAATAAGAATAGACTGGAAAAGCGTTTTCGAAAAATATGGAATGCGGAAAAACTAAACTTCCAAATTTTAATTGATACAAAGAGAGAGTTTAAATATGGCAATCAGAATCCCTTGAATCATGCCCAATTATCTCGTCGCGGTGCAGGTGGGCTGGATTGTGAAAAGGGTGGACAGTGTTGAAGATGCGATAAGGATAGCAATAGCTGAGGCTGGAAAAAAACTGGCCCCCGATCTCAGCTTTGTCAGGATAAATGTTGGAAACATTGAGTGCCCAAAGTGCGGCTCAGCATTCAAATCTGCGCTACTCGTGGGCAGAACCGCGCTGGTCGGACTAGTGTTGGAAATGAAAGTTTACAACGCCCAGAGCAGGGAACATGCGGAAAGGATTGCAAAAAGGGAAATAGGGAAGAGAATGCCAAACATAGCAATAGATGTATTAGAAGTTAAAGAGATCTGATCCTAGCTATCACAAGTTTTATATATCAAAGATAGTAATTATTGTTATGGTATTCAGCAAGCTGCAATCCGAGGCAGAGATTGTTATAAGGCACCTTCAGGTTTTGAAAGCCGTGATGGAGAAACAGCCAATCGGTATTTTCAAGCTATCGGATCTGCTAAACATGCCAAAGCACAGAGTTCGATACTCGCTGCGGGTTCTAGAGCAGTCGGGGATAATAGTTCCCACGCAGTACGGGGCAATGATAAAGGAAGAGGGGTATCCAAAAATAGAGAATTTAAAAAATGAGATTGAAAAAATCAAGGAAATGATCCTAAAGATTGAGCAAATGGTCAAAAACCTTTAATCAACTATTTCCGCAAATCCGTATTTCCTGAGAACCTTCGTAATTCTTATTTTTACATTGTCATTTAACCTTGCTCCCGGAACAAAAACTACAAAGCCATCTATCTTCGCTATTCCGTCTCCTTCACTACCCAATGCCTCTATTTTCACTTCCCTTACATCCCCAACCTTTACAGGTGGTCTTCTAAATCCAAATTCCCTCAAACCTAACACCTCTGCTTTGATTTCATTTATTT
>CAYXCK010000033.1:0-13486 GCA_964463575.1 uncultured archaeon | reverse complement strand
CTCAAACTATGAACGTTCTCGTCGTTGATGCTGGAGGAAGGGGAAATGCAATCGCACACGCTTTTTCCAGAAGTGAGAAAGTTAAGAAAGTTTATGTTGCCCCAGGAAATGCTGGAAGCGAGTTTTTCAAAAAGTGTGAAATGGCAAAAATCGACGGAAAGCAAATTCAGTCTATAAGAAGTATTGATGAAATAGTCAAATTTGCAAAAAACAGGGTCGATATCGCCTTTATTGGTCCTGAAGAGCCGTTAAGCCTAGGCATTGTAGATAGACTTGAAGAAGAGGGCATACCCACAGTTGGACCGAGAAAAGACATCACTTGGCTTGAGGCAAGTAAGTGTAGAACCAAGGATTTCCTAAAAAGCATAGGTGTCCCGATTCCAAAATATAAAAACTTTGATAACGCCGAAGAGGCCAAAGAATACATATTGAATTCCTCGGGGAAACTGGTGGTAAAAGCAGATGGCCTAGCTGCGGGAAAAGGTGTTTACGTTTGCGATTCCATTGAAGAAGCTATAAGAGCTGTTGATGAGATAATGGTAGAGAGAAAGTTTGGGTCGGCGGGAGATAGAATAGTTATAGAGGAAAAACTAAGCGGGATAGAAATAGCTTTTACGGCAGTATGCGATGGAAAAAATGCCGTCTCTTTCGGCCACGCAAAGGATTATAAGGCCGCATTTGATAGTGATGATTTTGAAGGTTTAAGAGACTTCTATATCGGCCTCAGGAAGAGATTTTACAAAAGAGAAGAAATTGAAGCTCTTTTTAGACAAGGAAAGCTGATAAATCCAAATACCGGAGGAATGGGAGCCATAAGTCCACACCCAGAAGTTGACGAGAGAACAGAGAAGATGATAATGAAAAAAGTTGTCGAGCCGATTGTTAGGGCAACCGGATTCAAAGGTGTGCTTTACCCAGTAATAATGCTCGTAGACGGGGAACCAAAAGTTCTAGAAATAAACATTCGGGAATGCGATCCGGGTGCGCAAGCAAAACTTCCAAGGCTTGAAAGCGATCTTCTGGATATCTCGAAAGCAATAATTGAGGGAAATATAAAAGATATTGAGATAAAATACAGTGGAGATTTTTGCTGTGCAGTTTGTGCCGTTAGTGGAGCTTTAAAGGGTAGAGAGGGATTAAAGCCGGGATATCCTGCCGATCACTACACTAGTCAGCCCATATCAGGGATAGAAAAAGCAAGAGAGATTGCAGAAATATACGCGAACGGAATCGCAAAGCCAAATGGTTACGTAACAACTGGGGGAAGGGTTTTAACAGTTGTTGGAAGAGGAAAAACGGTAAAGGAGGCAAGAGAAATAGCTTATAGAGCTCTGAAACTCATAAACTTTCCTGGAATGAGATATAGGAAAAGCATAGGTCTAGAGTACGTTTCTTAGAACTTTCAGCTCCCCAAGATAAAAAACTTCATCTTCTATTGCATAAACTTCGATCTTTTTTGATTTCTTAACTATCGGCGAAAGAAAATCGCCTTGCAAAATATCACTTCCGGCTACTATTTTCGAAAAAGCTGGCAAAACTATTTTTTTCCCGTCCAAAACCAAAAAACATGGAAAAGAATAGCTTGCACCCCTAACGCGAATTTTAATTGCGGGATGTTCATGGGCCAAAATTATTTTTTCTCCCTCGCAATCTAGGTGCCCGTGAACAACTGTGTAGTCTTCAACGAATTCCATCTCCTTAAGTTCAATAGAGTATTCCGAAAGAATCGCTGGAAGAAAATTGTCATGATTCCCTCTGACCACTGAAACCTCAACATCCAAGGAGTTCAAAAAACTTCTAACATCGTCCCATTCATAGGGAAGATTTTCACCAAATTCATGCTTCAAGTCACCAGCAATGATGAGCTTTTCAATATCATAACCATCTATTATTTCTCTCGTCCTTGAGATGACATCCATTATCTGCATCCTCGGAACCGCTATCCCGGCTTTTTGCATAGCATTCTCTATCCCCAAATGAAGATCTGCGATTATTGCAGTCTTTTTAAGAAGTAGAGCCCTTTCCGGAAGCATTCTGAGCACAGACATTTTCTGGCAGAAAAATTTAAATTTCTTTCTCTTAATGAGATTGAAAATGTCATTCTTACTACTCCTAGGACAGCCAGGAGTTGGAAAGTGCAGGCTGATTGAAAGCATTGTAAGCGATTATGAGAATGTTATTTGGATTACAACAACTTATACTGCCGAGAAAATCAGAAAAAAGCTTGGAAATAGAATTTGGGTAATCGATGCTTTCAGCTGGGGACCAAAGATAGAGATAAGGGAAAAAGATTATATCCTAACAAACCCGATAAATCTCAACGAGATCAGCCTAGCTTTTTCTAAAGTTCTGGATAAGATTGATGGAGACTACATTCTAGTACTGAACTCTATTTCCGGTCTTGCGGCATACAATCCACTTCAAAGGGTAGCAAATTTGCTCCGGGTTCTTATCACAAAAATAGAGATCGATAAGGCGAAGGCGATTTTTACCCTCGTGAGCGGGGCGCAAGATAAACAATACGAGATCGGAACTATGATTTTCTTTCCGAGCATCGTTGAGCTCTTAGAGAAAAGCGTTCGGGTGCTCAAGTCTTCTAAACGCGAAATAGAAAAAGGGGACTACGAAGTCGAAAGGGCAAAAGAGATATTAATTAAGTTGCTGGAAAATTAGCATGGAAGTATTCTATGTCGATTCTCGTGCAATAGTTTTGAACCCGGAAGAGTGGTATCAGCCAAAGCTCAGTCTCGTAAGCAAGCTAAAAAGGCTTCTTGATGAGACCCAAATGCTCGATTCTATAGGCAGTGGAGATATAGTTGCAGTAAAAACCCATTTCGGCGAGAAAGGAACGACGAAGACTCTTAGAGTTTCCTTCATAAGAACAGTTGTAGAAAAACTTCTTGAACTGAATGCAAGACCATTTGTAACAGAGACAACAGGTTTAGGGCTCACAAGGTTGAGAGCGTCGGCAATAGGTAGGCTCCAAATAGCCGAAGAAAATGGATATACCCAACAAACACTCAAAGCACCTATAGTAATAGCCGATGGTCTGCTAGGTTTTGATTTCGTGGAAGTCCCGATTAATGGAAGACATTTGAAAAAAGTTTACGTAGCAAAAGCTATAGCAGAATGTGATGCAATTGTTTTCTGCACCCATTTCAAGCTTCATATGGAATCCGGAATCGGAGGAAGCATTAAAAACGTTGGCGTAGGCTGCGTTGCCAAACCATCCAAATTCGACGTACATGCCAACGGATTCCCAGAAATAATTTCAGAGAAATGCACAAAATGCAACAAATGCATCGAAATTTGCCCCACAAAAGCGATAACATCAGATTACAAGATAATAGAGGAAAAATGCCTAAAATGTACCGGTTGCTATGAAGTGTGCGATTCTGAAGCCATAAGAATAAACTGGCTATCGGGAAAAGACGTCGGAGAGAGAATTGTAGAGTGCGCAAAGGGAGTCAGTGAGCTGAAAAAAGAAATGGTATTTCTCAATTTTCTAGTCGATGTCACTCCCCACTGCGACTGTCATCCATACAGCGATAACGCATTAGTTCCCGATTTTGGGGTTCTTGCTTCTAAAGACATGGTTTCAATAGACTGCGCGAGTTACGATATTTACAAGGAGTTACCGTTGATTAGTGATATTCTCGAAGGGAAAAAATTCTGGCCTTGGACAGACCCAGAAAGAATGATGAGCTATGCAGAGGAACTTGGAATAGGAGAGAAGAGTTATAAGCTTATAAAGATCGATTAAAATCTCCAATTTTCTAAATTTCAGCTGGGAATGGAAAAAATTTAATTGGAGAAAAATATATTATATTTTTCTCATATACCATTCAAAAGCCTTTTTTTGTTATTTCAATGGAGACAACCGAATTCAAAATCACTCCAAGCGCTAAAATAAATTCTATCCAGACTATATTCAAGAAAATCAGATAACTTCGACCAAAAACGTTAAAGCGTAAACCTTTTAAGGTGATGGATCATCTAATCGACAATGGCCGAGTTTGCGGTCGAGCTCGAAGAAGTCTCAAAAAGATACGGCAACTTCGAAGCAGTTACAAATATAGAGCTTGCGATTCGCAAGGGCGAGTTCTTCTCAATTTTGGGCCCCAGCGGATCTGGAAAAACGACAATTTTAAGGCTCATAGCTGGACTTATTTTTCCGGACAAGGGAAAGATAAAGCTGATGGGAGAGGATTGCACTTTTCTGCCTCCATACAAGAGAAATATAGGTATGGTATTCCAAGATCTGGCTCTGTTTCCCCACTTGAATGTTTTCGAGAACGTGGCCTACGGTTTGAGGGTTCGAAAAATACCAGAGAGTGAAATAAAAAGAAGAGTTTTGGAGTGTCTTGAAATCGTCAATCTCGATCCAAGAACGTTTGCAAAAAGGAAGATTAACCAATTGTCCGGCGGGCAGCAACAAAGAGTTGCAATAGCCAGAGCTCTAGCCATAGAACCCGCGGTTCTACTCTTAGATGAGCCTCTTGGCTCGCTTGATCTAAAGCTGAGGCAACACATGATGACGGAACTGAAAAGAATTCAAAAAAATGTAAAGACAACCTTTGTTTACGTAACCCACGATCAAACCGAAGCACTGGTGATGTCAGACAGACTAGCGGTCATAAACTGTGGCAAATTGGAGCAGATAGGTACTCCGATAGAAGTTTACGAGAAGCCTAAAAACAAATTTGTTGCAGAATTCATAGGGGAGATGAATTTCATTGAAGCAGATGTCTGCGAGGATCGCCTTATAAGCGAAATAGGAGAGATAAAGGCAAGAGTTAACGGTTTGAGAAAGGTTGTCATCGGAATAAGGCCAGAAAAAATAAAAATAGGACGTGATGCAGAAAACGTTTTCAGAGGGAAGATAGAGGAAAAGATATTCCTAGGTGGGCAGGTAAAAATTATAGTTAATGTCAACGGAATCGAGATAAAGTGTCTAACGAACCACAATGGATTTAGAGAAGGCGATGAGATAGAAATTGGCTGGAATTCGGAAGAGGTCGCCATATTCGAAGCATGAGATTTTTCGCTTACCCGGCCATTCTCTATCTTTTAGTGCTTTTCTATCTCCCCCTTTTCATAGTTATCCTGTACAGCTTCGGTTTTCCAAACTTCAGCTTAAACTACTACTTTGAGGTAATGAGACCGATTTACTTCAAGGTGCTGCTCAATTCCATAATTTTAGCCGCAATCACAACTGTGTTCTGCTTTCTTCTTGCCTATCCCGTCGCTTACTACATAGCCCTTAGAGCTCAGCGTTGGAAAAACCTCCTTCTAGTTCTCGTAATACTTCCCTTCTGGATAAGCTTTCTACTAAGAACCTATGCAATAATGAGCATCCTAACTCCTCTCGGTTTAATGTTTACATTCACCGCAGTGGTGATAGGAATGGTTTACGATTACTTGCCATTCATGCTTTTACCGATCTACGCATCGCTTGAAAAAATAACGAGATCGCAGATAGATGCTTCTTACACTCTCGGCGCAAGTCCGTGGAAAACCTTTTTGAAGATAACATTCCCGCAGTCAATGCCCGGAGTCGTTGCTGGGGTGATATTGGTCTTCATACCTGCTCTCGGAGAATTTGTTGTTCCTTCGATGCTTGGAGGCGTTTACACAACAATAGGAACGATAACTTGGGACTTGTTCCTCCGTTACCACGACTGGTGGCGAGGTTCTGCGATTTCGATCATCTACATCGCAGCCGTCCTTGCTGCCCTTGCAATATACATGAAAAAAGCCGGAAGGATAGAGATATGATGCGCCTGTTTGTTTTTATTGTCTTTGTTTTTCTCTATGCACCCATTGCATTTGTTATAGCCTCCTCTTTCATGGAAGATGGATCTTTTACTCTCAAATGGTTCGAAAATGTTTTTGAGGACAAAAAAATTGCCACGGCTTTCAAAAATAGCCTTTCTTTAGCCATCCTCTCCACTCTAATTTCCGTAATTCTTGGAACTACCGCCGCTTACGCGTATCTGAAGACAAATATGCGCTTTGAGTCTATTTTCTACACCCCGATCGTGATTCCCGAAATAACCGAAGCCCTTTCGCTATTGCTTTTCTACAACTTCATTTCTTTCCCCCTTGGATTCTACTCTGTTCTACTCGGACATATAGCCTTCAACGTTGCCTTTGTTTTCGTTATAGTGAAAGCGAGGTTGGCAGGCTACGAGAGATCTATAGAGGAGGCTTCGCTAACTCTCGGGGCAAATGAAATACAGACATTTCTAAGAGTTACACTACCTCTAGCAATGCCAGGAGTGATAGCCGCCTCCTTAATAGCTTTCATCCTTTCTTGGGATAATTTTATAAAAACAATATTCACAACTGGACCAGGATTCCAGACCCTTCCCATGCTGATCTGGTCCCAAGCCGTTAGGGGATCGATAAATCCAACTTTAAACGCTTTAACTTCTCTCCTGCTTTTAATTTCCATGATTCTGGCTTATCTTTACGTGAGGATTTCTGCTAAAAGAAAGTAAAGCTTTTATCTTGTGCAAGCCAAAAATTGTCATGGTGAATGGGAGCAGAAGAGATTTTCTTAAAATTGCAGTTGCTGGAATTACTGGACTAATTGTTGGCGGCATTGGTGGCTTCTTTTTCGGTTCTTCGGCAAACCAGCGCAGAATTCTAGAGCTTGAGAATGAGATAAAAAAACTTGAAAAACAGGCCCAGATAGCACTAGAAAAAGATCTAAGAGTTTGGAATTGGTCTTATTATATAAACGAGGCTCTTCTGGACATTTTCTCTGAACAAACAGGAATACCCAGAGATAGAATAGTTTACGATGAATTCGACGATCCCAACTATGTAATTACGAGGCTTGAGGCTGGGAGAAGCGGATATGACGTCGTCATACTTCCCAGCTACTGTGTCGAAATAGCTATAAGGAAAGGGCTGCTGGCCGAAATAGACAAAAAATTAGTTCCAAATATTAAATTCGTTGATGAGAAGTTTCTCAACCCTCCACACGATCCCGATTCAAAGTATAGCATTGTGTACATGTGGGGTTCCACGGGCTTTGCATGGAGAAGCGAGGTGCAAGAGGGGGTCACAACACTTAAACAAATCTTTGATCCCGACTACGGTTTCCTGAAAAAGTACAGTAAAAAGATAACAATGCTGGAAGAACCGCTGGAGGTCATATGCTTCGCAAAAGCGTATCTTGGGAAAAAAATAGATGACTGGAGCGATTCGACAATGGAAGAAGTTAAAGAGGCGCTTTTAAAACAAAAACCTTACCTAGCGGGCTACGCTGGAACTGAAAAGTACTATCCCGGGCTGAAGAGTGGTGCCATATACGTTGCACAAGCTTACAACGGAGATATTGCAAGGCTTAGGGAAGAGTTCAGTGAGGTATACTATGGAATTCCGGAAGAAGGGGGAACAATTTGGACGGATAGCTTCTGCATACCGAAAGATGCCCCCCACAAGAATGCCGCACACGCATTCATAAACTTCCTGCTTGATCCTGCCGTTTCTGCCGTTAACTCAAAATATATAAGATATGCCAATCCCGTACGAGCCTCATGGCAGTTCATAGAAGAGCTTCTGGAAGATCCGATCGTTTACCCGCCTGAAGATGTCCAAGACAAGATGTGGTTTGAGCCTTCAATAAGCGATGAAATTAGGAATAAGATAAATACCATTATGCTTGAGGTCAAGGCAAGATAGCAAAGCTTATTAAAATTCAAGAATCGGAGCTCGAAAAGAGAGAAAGGTGACGCAATGAAATCAAAGTTGGGTTTGGTGGTTGCAGCAATTTTTCTTTTGTGCTGCGTCCAGCAGAGTCTTTCAAGTGGGGGAAATCTGGTTTTTAACTGTCAGTGTCACGAGGAGCCTTGGAAATACGAAAAACACTACGCAAATTTAACCAGCTGCAAAAGCTGTCATGGAAATGAGATACTGCCTTATCACAAGAGTCTCGCAGACTGGAAGTGGGAAAACGTTGCAGAAGTGTCATGCACACTTTGCCACGATCCATCGCTCCTAGCCAACCACGGAGGAAAATGCGATACCTGTCACAAATCTATAAAAGAAACGCATGAAAAGTTTCTACAGAAATACATAAAGAGGTGAAAAAATGAAAAAACAGCTTTTTATCCTAATTATCGTCGGATTGGCAATATTTTATCCGATGAGCGTTAGAGGAGAACTTCAGAAAAGCTATACTTGTGATACCTGTCACAGCCATGCAGGTATATACAAAAGCCATCTGGACGGTGGAAAATACTGCTCGAAATGCCATGGAGAGATACACCAAATACACAGCTTTAGCTGCGATGTTTGTCACTCAAAAAAACCATTGACAATTCTCTGTCATTCGGCCCCGAGTGATACAAGGATTCTAACTCCCCCTCCGGAGAAGAATGCTGTATGCGAGAACTGCCATATAAACATAGTTGAAGTTCACCAAGGCGAATGCCAGAAATGCCACACCGAAAGTGTAAACGAAATACATGCAAAAGCAAACTGGAGGTGATGTTGCTTGCTCGAGCTAGCATATTATGCGATCCTAATAATTTCTCTTGCAATTTTTGCAATAGGAGTCAAAAAAAATATAGACTTCGTTAATTCAGGGCAAAAGAGTTCTGAAGAGAGGCTAGACAATCTCAGAAAAAGAATTAAGATAATGCTAAAGGATTCTTTGGCCTTAGTCAGACTCTATCGCAGAGAGAGAAAAATTTCCATTGCTCATCTTCTTGTACTTTGGGGCTTCATAATTCTTTTGATCGACATACTGTTCATAACAATCCTCTACGCTTTTCCAGAGCTAATCAGAACAACATACATATTCTTCAAGCTTTCCATGACTGTCGGAGGAATTCTTTTCACACTAGGACTCCTAATAATGGCCTTTAACCGATATGTTCTAAGACCTTCAAGGTTTGAAAAGAAATACGATGCAAAAGATGACAATCTGGCCCTTTTGATCTTGCTCTTTGCAGCAATCTTTGGATTCGTTTTGAAAGAATTTTTCAGATTTTCGGAATACACAAGCAGTTACTTTACCCAAGTTTTATGGTTTGCCCACGCCATCCTTATACTTGCCTTTGTTGCATACATTCCGTACTCGAAGTTGATGCACATAATTGCCGCCCCGCTGAGCATTCTTACTAAATCGAACAGACACCCGGGAATCACAAGACCGCCCCAGAACAGAGAAGATTATGTTGGCCTAGTAACTAGAAAGGATTTAACCAAAAGGGACTTGCTTTCAAGCCTTGCCTGTATGAGATGCGGCAGATGTCAAGATGCTTGCCCAGCTTTCAATTCCAAAACGTCCCTTTCACCGATGTTCTTAATTCAGAATATTAGGAGAATAGACAAGATAGCAAAGGGAAAGGCGAGGATCCTCAAACCCTATGAAGTAAAAGTCGAAGAGAATGGGGGAGAGGAGACTAGAGAAAAAGAGGGGGCAGAAACAGAAGTGCGCTTGCTGGATACCCTTTTGGACATGCATGCAGTCTGGGCATGCACGACTTGCAGAGCCTGCATGGAAATGTGTCCGGTTTACATTGAGCAGATGGACATAATAATAGAAATGCGCAGAGGGATAATAGAGAGCGGCGAGGCGCCCCCAGATATAAGAGATCTGCTTACTAATATACAGAAACAGAAAAATCCATGGGGAGAGGCGAAGTTTAAGAGGGATCAGTGGATTAAAAAGGCTGAAACAACTGTAAAGCTCGCAAAGGATGGTGATTTTGATTGGCTTTGGTATGTTGGTTGCGCCCATAGCTTCGACAACAGAAACATCCCGATCACAGCAAAAATTGCCAAGATTCTCAGCGATATAGGAATCAATTACGCTGTACTTGGAAGAGAAGAGAGCTGCTGTGGAAACGACGTTCGAAGAGTTGGCGAAGAAGGGCTATTCCAGGTTTTGAAAGAAGAGAACGTTGCACTCTTTGAAAAATATGGAGTAAAAAAGATAATCGCCACTTCTCCGCACTGTTACAACACGCTGAAAAACGAATATGACGGCTACGATGTCAAATTCATACTCGAAATCATCCACGATGCGATAAAAAGTGGTAAATTGAAGCTAAGGAAGGAAATAAAGAAAAAAGTGACTTTCCACGACCCCTGCTACCTTGGCAGGTACAATGGAATGTACGAGTTACCCAGAGAAATATTAAAGTCTATTCCGGGAATAGAACTAGTTGAAATGCCAAGAAACAGGAACAGAAGCTTCTGCTGCGGTGCTGGAGGTGGAAATTTGGTTAGAGAATATCCGGGTGAGTTTAGGCCAAACAATTTGAGAGCCAAAGAAGCTGCTGAAACCGGCGCAGAGATACTGGCCGTAGCATGCCCGTTCTGCATGATAATGCTCGAAGACGGTGTTAAAAGCGAAAAACTTGAAGATAAAATAAGGGTCCTGGATATTATAGAGCTCGTATACGAATCAGCATACGGCTGAAAGTCTCAATTATTTTTTATTTTTAAAAAATATTATAATTTGGTAATCAATTCTTCGAGCATTGAATAATAAAGCTCCCTATCCTTCGTCAGATTTGTAAAGCTAAAGCTTGCATGGGGATGATAGAACTCGTCGATCGCAATTGTCTTTATTTCAGAGAAATGTTTTAGTGCAGAAAGCATTCTTGAGAGATAGTACGGGAGAAATCCAAGAAATACAGCTACATCTACTTTTTTTCCGTTTATCTTGAAATCTTCGTCGAGCAAAAACTGGGTTATCTGATGCAAGGTGAATGTCTTGAATAGCGGCTTCACGCCCCTCTCGATCAGAGGTTTGCTTGAGCCGGCTGTAGCAATCACTGGAATGCCCTTCTCATAGAATTTAACAGCGATTTCAACAAGCTTCGGATCTTTAAGCAGGGTGCCACCGGTTATTAGGACTGGATTACTTGCTTTCTTTATCAGATTGGCTACAACCGCGGGCTTTACTGCAGTCGCCTCTCTTGAAACCTGGATATCAGCGACATTGTAACGCTTTGCAACCGGAAATTTCTCCTCCTTACCTATCATCCCATTCACCTCCTGTATTTTGCAAAGACCTGTTCAACTATTGTAGGATTGAATCCGGCATCGTAGCCTCTTATTGGTCCTTCCAAAATCTTCTTCTTATCCCAGTCTATCTTCCAACCATGCTGTTCTTCCAATATTCTAAGCAACTCTTCTCTCATCCTCAGTGGAAGATCTGCCTCGCTTCTTACGTAAAGATGCCAATCATCAGGCAAGTCTCCATAATATTTCTTGCTTAGCTCGATGTAATGTGTGAGCTTTATCTGTCTACCCATAGCCGTGTCGTTTGGTCTGATACAAAGTCTTGCAAGCTGTACAATGGCTTCCTCTTTCGTTTCAACCGCAACTAGCAGCGAATCTGGAGCTGGCTCAATGAAAACTTTCTGGCCGCTCTTTATGTCGTAAACCCACCATTTCTCCCTTTTCCATGGTTTTCCAATATAGGCCCTACGGTACTTCATTCCATGCGGTCCAACAACTACCGGGACTCCAAGCCTGTTGAATCCAGTCGCTATACTGGCAGCTTTGTGACTGTACGGACCCCAGCTAAAACCTACTGCACCAACTCTGTTGAGGATGTAATCTGCTATCTCCGCATAATTCCCTCTCAGCGGTCTCATTGCGAATATATTTGCAATCTTTATTGCAGCCCCCGCTATGTGTGCATTAGAAACGCAGCTTCCAACATTAACTATGCAACCAGCATCGAAGTTTCCAGGATATTTTTCGTACAAAGTCTTACCTTCCTCATCCTTTATCATCCCAATGTCCATTGCATGACAGCCAGATGTAACTACAATGTACCTCCTCTTAAGGAATTCCTCCAGAATTTCGACAATTGATTTCATCTCATCTGGGAAGTTTATGCACCCTACGGCAGCTATAACGCCGGGAATCTGTCCAAATACTATTGGCTGACCGACTTTTCGAATTTCCGTGTCTTGAATTGGGCCTCTGCCCACCCTCGTTTTTCCAGTTTTGTTGTACAGCTTCTCAAAATTGCTTCTCATTATAACATTCACGATCCTTATCCCCTTAGGACATACTTGCTCGCACTTTCCACAAGCAAGGCATTGCTCCTCGAGAACCGCCAGTTTACTCAAATCGCCTGTTTTCTGGGCCAAAGCCATTCCCTGATCTATCCGTAGATTATGCGGGCAAGTAAAGACGCAACTCATACACTGCGTGCATTTGGAGATCTCGGCCTTTAATTCCTCATCGCTTGAGAAGAACTTGTATTTCCTATCCTTACTCCTTTCAAATATGGCTTTCGCAACCAACGGAGCCACTATCCCAACTTTTTCTGGAACTGGCAAGAAAACTCCTTTAAGTTTCCCGCTAACCAAAGCTTCAACTATGTCCTTGACTTCCCAATCGCTCACATCCGGCAAACCTCTTACCGCAGCATCGCTAGTTGCAATCAGCGGAATGCCCATTTTGCTGCAAGCGTCAACTAAATCCGCCCTTATACACTGTTCATCGCTCACCAAAACATCGGGCAATCCTGCCCTTATGACTCGGAGCTGATAGCTTATCGGACCGAATATTTTAGCCTTGCTATTATACCTTGTCATATCATGTGCCGTACAACAAAGACCAGCGATCTCAAACTCGTCCAGCTTTCCCTCCTTTTCTAGGTAGTCAATTATCGGCCTCGAATACATAACGTTGTGACCTACAACCACTATGACTGGTTTCTTCACATCCACTATACCAAAGCCTGTTGGGACCAGATCCGTGTCCGGTTTAGCCTTTGGAAAACCGAAAGCAACTATCTGAGCGATATCAGCAACTTCCATACCCACGTGGTCCGCCATACTAACGTGCATCGCTTTGCTCTCGTAATCTATAATAGACTCCTCATTACCGATATGTGTTGAATGCAGAACCTTGACAATCTCCTTTTCCGCCCACTCCAGAGCCTTTTTCAAGTCTCCCAATGTCTTCGGCTTTATGCCAACTACAGTTCTTATTACGGGAGCTTCAACGTTAACGTCTCCACCAAGATCAATTCGTAAATCCTCACCAAACTCCTCGATTAAATGATCCACAAGATGTCTCGCATGTGCTGTGTGCGCCGATGCGCCGATGCAGCAGGCAATCGTAACAAGTCTTGCTTTTGCCGCTTTTAAATCAATTCCACATGCCCCCTTTTTGTTGAATGATAAATCACATGGTCCCATTGTACAGAGGTTGCAGAAATCTTGCACCGGTGCATAAAATGGCTCATAACGCTCGAGAAGCTTGTGATCCCATTTTCTTAAATCTATGATTCCGGGTTTAGGTGTTGGTCCGGTTTCTTCCCATTCCTCTTCCTCAACAATCTCCCCAATCCTTACACTGATATTTCGAAGTTCGTCCAAAAATATACCCTTTCTTAGCTCAAACATCCTTTCACCCAGAAAATTTAGATTTTAAACTAGATATACCCAACTCGGTTTTCCAGTGTTAAAAAATCAACTTTCAGTGCTACTTT
>CAYXCK010000032.1:0-13500 GCA_964463575.1 uncultured archaeon | reverse complement strand
TAGGTTTTAAGTTATTAAAAAAGCAAAAGCTTATATAGAGAGCATATACTCTTCTGGTGTGAATGATGGAATTTATATGAGAAGGGAAGAAATAGAGGAAATGAAGAGAAAGAGGCTGAGACACACACTGAAATACGTCTACGAAAACTGCGAGTTTTATAGAAGAAGATTTGAAGGAATAGATCTCGACAGAATAACCCCTGAAAACATACACGAGCTCCCCTTTACGACAAAACAAGATCTTCGTAGCGCGTATCCATTGAAAATGAGTTGTGTGCCCAAAAACAGAATTGTGAGAATTCAGATGAGCGGAGGTACAACTGGACAGCCGGTTATAGTCCCCTATACTAGGAAAGACGTAGAGCAGTGGAAAGAGATGGTTCTCAGGGCTTTTAAAATAGCCGGAATATCCTCCAATGATGTAATACAGATAACTCCGGCATTTGGTCTTTGGAACGGCGGCTTCGGTTTTCACTTTGCCGCCGATGCTATCAATGCATTTGTAATCCCCATAGGTCCTGGCAATACAAGAAATCAGATTCGTTTTATGCTTGATTTCGGAACGACTGTTCTTTGTGCAACGGCCAGCTATCCTCTGAGGATAGCAGAAGTCGCAGAGGAGCTCGGTATTCGACCATCCGAGCTCCCCGTTGAGAAAATGTTGCTCGGTGCAGAACCTTGGAGCGATGAGATGAGAAGAAAAATAGAGGAGACTTTTGAAGCGGTAACTTTTGACATTCCCGGGTTAACTGAGATGGGGGGAGTTGGAACTGTTGGCTTTGAATGCCCTTTGAGGAAGGGTTTGCACATGTGGGAAGATAATTACATAGTAGAAGTTGTAGATCCAAAGACCGGAGAACCCCTCGACGAGGGTGAGGAGGGGGAAGTAGTTTACACGGCTATAAACAGGGAAGCTATGCCCCTAGTAAGATACAGAAGCGGTGAAATCTCGGAGATTTTGAGTAAAGAGAGATGCGAATGCGGAATAGAGCATATAACGTTGGGAAGGATCAAGGGGCGGACAGATGACATGATTATACATAATGGTGTTAAATTCTATCCAAGAGATGTTGAAAGCATTCTTGCCAAGTATGGGATTGTGCATTATAAGATCGAAGTTGGTTCCGGTGTTAGAGTTTTATTTGAGGGTGAGCAAAATCTTGTTCCGAGGCTTTTGAGAGATATTAGGGAGTTTATAGGCATAAATCCGGAGCTCGTGGCACTCCAAAAAGGGCAAATTGAGAGGTTTGAAGGAAAGGCAAAGAGGTTGGTGAGAATATGATTTTGGAAGCAATATATGGAATTTCTATCTTTATGATCTTTCTTGGGACTGTAATAGCTTTTAGGAAAGCGAGGAGACTTCTATGATTTTGGAAGTCTTTTTGGTTTACATTTTTTTAATGATCTTAATAGGGCTATACGAATACAGAAGAACAAAAAGCATATCCGAATTTTATATAGCTGGAAAGAGACTCGGACCTTTGGCAATTAGTTTTTCCTTTTTTGCAACCTACTTCAGCACGGCAGCTTTTTTGGGTGGAGGAGGAACGGGTTTCATTCTCGGATTTCAGTGGTCAGCTTTCCTGATATTCTTCCACATTCTCTTTGCAATCCTGGCATGGTTGATCATCGCCCCTCCGATGAAGAGAATCGCCGATGAGATGGGAGCTTTAACGGTTCCGGAGTTGCTGGGGAAGAAATTTGGAAAAGAAGTGCAGATAATCTGTGCATTAGTTATCCTCTTCTTTTTTGAATTTTACATGGTATCGATTTACAAAGGCGCAGGAATTTTGCTTCAAACTATGCTCTCAATGGGTTACTTAGAAGCTCTGCTCGTTACGGCGATTGTTATTACCATTTACACTGCTATTGGCGGCTTCAGAGCGGTTGTAACCACGGATATCGTTCAGGGTTTAATAATGCTTTTTGGTTCCCTTCTGCTTTTCTTTTCAATATTCCAACAGCTTGGCGGATTTGGAGCAATCGAAATTTTGCGTTCGACTAAGCCAGAGCTGTTTGAAATAGGAAAAATGGGGCCAAAACCGGTTCTTGATGCTGGAATGGTAATCCCATTTGTTTTAAGTTTAACTTTTGCGATCAGCATTGCTCAGCTTTCAAGTCCGCAGCTGGTTATCAGGTTTATTGCAGCGAGAAATGAGAGAGTGGTGGCATATGGTATGATCATGACCCCAATAATAGTAGGCATTTTTGCAATTTGTGTTTTTAGCATTGGGCCGCTGGGATGGCTTGTTATACCAAAGGAGGAAGTAAATGTCTTTTTGAAGGATACAGATAAGGTTGTACCCTACATGGCAATGAAGCTGTTACCAGGGGGTATAAATGCTCTGCTTTTGGCTGCAATAATAGCCGCTGCGATGTCTACTATAAATTCTCTTGTTCATGTTTCAGCAACTGCACTGGTCAGGGATCTGATTCAAAATCTGAGAAAAATAGAAGATTCGAAAGCTCTTAAGCTTACTAGAATCTCGGTAGTACTTTTAGCTCTTATTCCTGTTTACTTCGCAATTAGCCCGCCGGGAATAATAGTTGAAATCGTAGGCGTAAGCTTTTCAGTAATAACTTCAGCATTCCTCGTCCCGCTGCTTGTTGTTCTTTATTCGAAAGAAGCTAAAAAGAGGGCAGTCATAGCATCGATGATTGTGGCAATCGCAACATGCATAGTCTGGCAGATATACTTCTACAAAGTATACTTCATGTATCCAGTGGTTCCTGGGCTTTTAGCATCGGCCATTACGTTTTTAGCTCTCAATTTTAAAAAGTAATTTAATTTCTGTTTTTTCTTCTCTTAAAAACTTTACGAGCTCTCTGTTTATTTCTAGAGCAGATTTGTTTGCGGAAATCAGCACAGTTCTGCCGCAAACAAAATTGCTTTTTCTGATCACAATATCCCTTTCATGCCTAAAGCTTAGTTTTTCGCTTCCAAAGCCAAAGAGGGAATCTCTTATACCATATTCCGGAAGTATTATCTCAACTTCAACTTTCTTACCTTTCTTTAGAGCCATTTTTGCTTTTTCGGGAATTCCGGAAGCTCCTAGGTTTGCTCTAACTCCAATAACACAGTCAGCCCTTTTTGAGATTTCCGGATCTTTTGTAACTTCTAGAGTGTTGTAGTGTTTTGCTGTTATGTTTTTATGCCCAAAAGCGATTACTTCAAAAATAATCATTCAAATAAATATAAAATAAAAAATTTACTTTCTATACAGGACTATTTCGATTGCAGATACGTTTGCAGTTCCCTGCTCGCCCGAAACCTGTTCTGTGGATATTTTTATATCCTTGACATCGACATCTGGTAAAAAGCGTTTTCTGACGATTTCTGCTACATCGACTGCCCTGCTAATTGCCTTTCCGCGCGCTTTAATTGCAACCTCTGTTGCACCACTATTAAACTGTGTAAGCACTGCCAACACATAATTCATCACGGGTTTATTCCCAACAAACACAGCATTTTCTGCCATTTTCGATCCCCCCTTTTTTCTCGTCAAACCATCGAGAGTTATATTAATCTTTCGTCATGGGTTCTTTCGCGATGGGCTATCCAGGGCTTGAAAGGGAGGTTTTTCAAACATAAAAGTCCCAAACTTAAGTTAAAAAATGCCTCAGTCATGGGTGTATACAGCCACAACCTCTTCTTCAATCTTTTCAATTCTGCAGAATCCGAATCTTTCAAACTGAACAACTTTCCCTAGTTCTCTTTCAACGCCCTTTTCAACAAGACCTTCAAAAACGCTTTCTCCAATTACCCTGCATTTCATTGTGAAGCTTTTTGGCAACCAGTGGATTATGTTTTTTCCTTTTTTGGCCATTGAAAGTTCATAACTAACGAATTTTGCCTTTTTGTCTAGGACAACGTTGCAGAAATCTTTTAGTCTTACATTTTCTCCCTTTAACCTCTCAAAATCATCCAGCGAAACGTAGACAAATCTTTCACCTTTTAAAATTCTTTTTTCATTCGAGTTTGGATTTAAGGGTATTTCCACAGTTATCTCCTCTGGCAATCCCTCAATCTCTATCTCGACTGGATTTGCAACGAAAAAGTATCTGTTTGCCTTTGGATCTATTATTTTTCGGTTCTCAGCGAAAAGATTTTTCAGGCTGACATTCACTTCGCTTTCGCTCAATCCGAGAGACAAGTAGAATTTTTTTATTGCTTCAGCCGTTATGCCTCTTCTTCTGAGTGCCCTTATCGTTGGAAGTCTTGGGTCGTCCCAGCCGGCGTATTTTCCACTCTCTATCTCCCTCTTTATTAGCGAAGTCGAAAGTTTTCCAAATTCAACAACATTAACCCTTCCCCAGTGCATCGTTACTGGGTACTTCCAGCCAAGGTATTCGTAGATGTATCTCTGCCTAAGCTCCGAATCCCGCAAATCTTTCCCTCTAAGTATGTGGGTAGTCTGGCAGAGCTTATCTTCTATTGCGGATTCGAAGTCGAGGGTGGGGTATACGAAGTAGGCATCTCCGACAAGCGGATGCGGGGTGTAGATTATCCTGAAAGCAACCCAATCTCTGACAGCTGGATCCTTGTGAGACATATCCGTCTTTATTCTTAGCACAACTTCTCCCTCTCTGTATATGCCTTCGAGCATTTTTTCCCAGACATCTAGGTTTACTTCCACTTCACTATCTCGATGTGGACAGGGAACTCCGCTATCTCTGAATTTTTTGAATTCTTCCTTTTTGCAAAAGCAGGCGTAGGCTTTTCCCAATTCTATCAACTTCTTGGCATAATCGTAATAGAGCGAAATTCTTTTGGATGCATATATAACTTCGTTGGGTTCGTAACCTAGCCACTCTATGTCTTCAAGGTACCAGTCGTAAGCTTCGAGCATCGGCCTTTTTGTTTTGGGATCCGTATCGTCGAATCTTATGATGTATTTTCCGTCGTACATTTTGCAGTATTCACCGTTAATTATAATGCCTCTCGCAGAACCCAGAGTAGGCGGTCCATTTGGATTTGGTGCAAATCTCATTATGACTTTTCCTTTTTCGGCATTAGGTAGTGGCGGAAGGCCGACATCTTTTTCATAGACTCTTTTTTCAACAGTATACTTGCTCATTAACTCTTTCTTTTGCTCTTCACTCATTGCTTCGAACTCCTTTATACATTCTCGAACGAGCGCTATAACTTCCTTTATCTTTGCTTTTATCTCTGGGTTTTCAGCTATCACTTTCCCGATTACGGCTTTCTCGTCAGCTTTTCCAAATTTTGATGCGTTGATTGCGATGTGCTTCATTATTATATCTTTCACGCTCCAAATTCTCGTTGGAATATATATTCCTTTAGCAAAAATTTTTTAACACTTGAAGCTAAAAAATTGGTATGAACACGTTAAAGTTTGGAAATGTTGAAATAACCTATCTAAAACATGCAGGATTCAAAGTTAAGGGATCAAAGGTTCTGTACATAGACCCTTACGAAGTTCCGGAAGGGATGGAAAAAGCAGACATAATCCTCGTAACGCACGATCACTTTGATCACATGGACATTAAGTCGATAAAGAGACTTTCAAAGGCAGATACAACGGTCGTAACACCGAAGGGTTGCATAATAGAGGGATTTGAAGCCTGTTATTTGGCTGAGGGAGAAGATAGGGAAGTTAAGGGAATTAAAATAAAGACCGTACCAGCCTACAACGTTAAAAAGCCGTTTCATAAAAAAGGGGGAGTTGGCTACATCGTTGAGATGGATGGAGTAAAGATATACCACGCCGGCGATACTGATAGGATTCCGGAAATGAAGAAAATTGAGGTTGACATCGCTCTGTTACCCATTGGTGGTACTTACACAATGGACGTGAAAGAGGCGGTTGAAGCCGCTTGGGATATAAAGGCAAGTGTATATATTCCAATGCACTATGGAGCAATCCCGAACACGGAAGCAGATCCTGAAGAATTCAGATTAAGAGTTCCGAAAGCAGTAGTTTTAAAGCCACTTCTGGGCAAAGGCTGAAATCTTTCAATTTTTAATAAACTGAAATCTTCGGACTCACATTAAAAAATAAAAAATTTTCTGGTCTCTCGCATCTGCCGGCTCTTGTAATATGCCAAACTCCTGTTTTTCACGCACTCTCTCTTTTTAGCTCGGCAACGACAAAGCTATATCCGAGAACACACTTTTCCGGCGATCCTCCAATTATTTTAACTACTGAGACATTTTCTCCATCCTTTAGCTCGACTGGATGGCAAAGGTTGTACATTCCGCAATCGTAGTGGTTGCACTTCCTCTCTTGGTATCTAAACTTTGCGCCCTCTGTGAGGTTCGACTCAATGAGAGATATAATTGGAAGTTCGATCACCTCAACTGCGACAACTCCATCCTCATGAAGCTGGCACTCTTGAACGGTTCCATCCCTTAACCCAACTATTTTGTATTTTGCCCCTTCTTTAAGTTTTAGACAGGTTTTTTTGACTTTGCAATTCTCACATTCAGGCTTTCCCCCAAGGAAAATAAATTCGACGCCAATTTTAGCCCAACTTTTTCCGCAGAGTGTAATGATCCTGCTAACTTCGCCATTCATAGATAAAGTATACTCACACATTATTTTAGCTTTCCTCAAAAATAAATTTAAATTTTATAATATCCAATTTGTAATGTTCTATTTGTCTTTTCAATGCTTCTCTCCTTTTGAACTCCAAAGACAGCTCTTATGGCATCGATATTTTCTGGGATAACTATGGCTTCCTGATGAACGGCCTGAGTAAGGAAAAGGTCTTTACCATCAATTGCAATCGATTCCAGCCATATGACGTTTTCATAAAGGTCATATCTCATTCTTAGCTCTCTTGCGAACTCTATTATCTTTGCAGTTGAAGTAAATCCGTCTTCGGCTGATAGTAGCAGTATTCTTGGTTCTCTCTCTAGTGCAGATATAACATCTTCTTTGGTAACGCTCTCCTTTAGTTCAATGCATAGCGAATGGACATGCATGAGCGTCGTTGGTAGTTTGAATGCGGTTGTTACTATATCCACATCTGGCAGAACGGTCTTAACGTCCTTTGCATGATGCGATGGTAGAGCTATTGGATCTGGGGCTATTGCATTCGTCAAACCTTTCTTATCCTCTTTCGGATCCGCAATTCTTCTCAGAATCGTTGCTCTAACTCTCCCAATCTTAAAGTTGGTCTTTAGCTGGTATATCGTTCTGCTTAGGGCTGTTGTGTTGCAGCTGACCACTCTTACGTATTTTTTACCAATAGCGTCGTTGTAGTTTGCTATTGCATTGAAAGAAACTTCTGCTACCTCTTTCTTTTCTCCACCTTGGAATATCGCTTTAATCCCGAAACTCTCGTAAATTTTCCTGTTCTCAGCACCTATCTTATCTGGACTGCAGTCAATTACTATGTCAGCTTTTTTTATAAGATCCTCAATAGTTCCACTTATCTCTATTCCCGCCTTCTCGAAAAGTTCAACGCTCTCAGCTTTTGCAACATAGAGGTCGAACTTCTTCTTCGCGAGTTTTGCCTCAAAATCGGGTTTTGTCTTTGTAACACCAACAACTTTCATGTCGTCTTGCCTTGCTACTGCATCTGCGACTCTTTTTCCTATTGTTCCGTATCCGTTTATTGCAACCTTAATCATTGCAACACCTCCACTCTAATCTTATGCGCAACCAGATCGATTTCTAATATTTTGCCTTTTAATTCATACTTCTTCCCCAGTATGTCGTAGAAAACAAGCAGATCTTTCTCCACTTCTACACGCACTATGTCTTCGAAGATCACTTTCTCCCTAGAAAGGACTTTTGACTCGCACATACCAGCTGTTTGGCATTCTTGTATAAATAAGTATCAGAAAAGTTTTTATCTTAGGAGCCAAAGTCTTTTTTAAATGCCTAAGACTGTTAAGGATTTGCTTATCGAAATTAGGAACGCGACCGAATTAATAATAGATCTTGCCTATTCGTCTATTTTATACGATGCAGAGGACATAGCTGAGGAAGTAATTGAGCTTGAGGAGAAGTTCTACGAACTGCTCAATGAAATAAGAACATTAGCTACTCTCTCTGCTAGGAGACTCGAGGATGCGAAGAGGATGGTTGCGATTATGCAAATAGCCAGTGCAAGCCAGAAAATTAGCAGCGCTGCAGGAGATAAGTCAACGCTTGTTTTGAGGAATTATAAGCTGGGCAAGGACATAGTGAAACTCATTTTAAGTCGCTCGGAGGAAACAATAGTGAGGATATCTGTTCCAGAAAACTCGCAGGTGGCTGGAAAAACACTTGGAGAGCTCAGATTTCAGAAAGTGACGGGAATGAGAGTGATAGCGATAAAAAGGGATTTAGAATGGATTTTTGAAGTGAACAGGGATACAAGAATAATGAAGGGAGATATTTTGTTTGTCAGAGGAGATCCAAACATGGTTCCTAAAGTTTACGAATTAGTTCTTGGTGAGAGGAAGGAGCTAGAGACTGTTTGTGAGCTCGAAATTCCAGAGCTAGACAATGCTGTGGATGCACTGATAGAGATGAAAAACCTCTCTGAGCTCGCGGTTGATCTGGCGTATTCATCCTTAATCTACGAAAACGATGATGTAGCACTCGAAGTCGTTTACCTCGAAAACCTCCTAGATAACCTGAAGTTCGAGGTTGAAAAGAACATACTGCTCGCAAGTAGGAGATTTGAAGATCCCTTTGTTTTAATTCCAATATTGGAATTGGCTCATAGCGCTGAACAAATAGCCGATGGAGCTAGGGAGATAGCCGAGGTTTTGTTGAAAAAGATGGAATTGCCTGCTGTATTCAGGGAAGCGATGAGGAAAACAGATGAGGTTTTGACGATGGTGACAGTGTGTGAGAACTCTAATCTTCAGGGAAAGACTTTGGGCGAAGCCAGAGTTGAAACAAACACGGGCATGCATGTGGTGGCCATTAAGAGAAGGGGAGAATGGATCACAAGACCAACCGCGAGTACGAGAATTTTTGCCGGAGACATTCTGATAGCAAAAGGTCCAAAAGATGGAGAAATCGAGCTTT
The DNA here is from genome assembly GCA_964463575.1 of uncultured archaeon. Lineage (GTDB taxonomy): Archaea > Halobacteriota > Archaeoglobi > Archaeoglobales > Archaeoglobaceae > WYZ-LMO2. Next base: position 4,507 of record CAYXCK010000032.1, on the reverse strand, counting down.
TAAACCTATGCTCGGCTATTGAGAAACAAGCTCTTTAAGTTTTTTAACCAGTTCCCTTCTTATCTTAGAATCTCTTCCGGCCTCACAGACAACGGATCTAACTCCTATTATATCTGGTGAAAGCTTTTTTAAGCTATCTAAATGGTTCCATTTCAGGTTTCCAGCTACAGCACAGAGAAGTCCGTGCTCTTTTGCCATTGAAACAAAGCTGTAAAGATTTTCGAATCTAAGATGGTCGAATATTGAAGTTCCATCCTTTATAGCTGTGTCTACCATGACAACGTCTGCTCCACATGAGCCTGCAATAGCTGGTAGTTTTAAAGGATTTATTGAATTTATTCTATAAAAATCTCCATATCCTGCAATCACAACTCTTTTCTCGGAATCAAAATCCTTTACAGCTCTTACCACAGCCTTTATCATTTCCTGTGCCTCGGATTCGTTTCTAACTCCGTAGAGCCCCACTTTTATATAATCCGCACCGGCCATTGCAGCTCCTAAAGCTGCCAGACTTGCAGTTCCTGGCTTGAATGGCATATCTCCAGTGGTTGCGCTCACCTGTTTTCCAAATGATTTGGCGAGTTTTGCAACCTCCCTTATAATCCATGGAAAATTTGCCCCAAGAGAGCCTTCCGCGGGATTTTTAACATCTATTATATCAGCTCCACCCTCAATCGCCTCGAGTGCTTCATCTATATCTTTTGGACTAACTAGAACGAGCATTGATATTAGTTCTGACAATGATATATATGCCTTTTGAAAGTTTTAAGGATGGTGAGGAAATGAAGGTTGAACCAGTAAAGGCAAGAAAAGGCATGAAAGTTTCAGAACTACTCGAAGCTTTCAGCTTGTCAGCTTTCAATGCGAGAAGACTAGGAGAAGCGGGAAAACTGTGGAGAAAAATGTTAGAGGATGATGCTTTTATCTTTTTGACATTAGCTGGTGCAATGGTTCCTGCGGGTATGAGGAAGATCTTGGAAATAGTTCTCTCTAATGGGTTTGTAAATTCAATAATTTTGACAGGAGCAAACATCGTTCACGAGCTCTGTGAGGCTCTGGGATTCTCTCACGAAATCGGGAGCGAGAAGGTAGACGACAGTGAACTTTCGGAAATGGACATCAACAGGATATACGATGTATTCGTACCAACTTCTGCGTTTGTTGCGGTTGAAGAATTTTTATCGAAGTTATTTGGACAACTTTCCGGGAACATTTCGAGCTATGAAATATTGTGGGAAATGGGAAAGAATCTGAAAAATTCTTTTTTGAGTCTTGCGTTTGAGAGAAGAATTCCGGTTTTCTGTCCAACTCTTCACGACTCAATAGCTGGGCTTCACCTTATGCTTTACGGAAAAAAAGTTGTTCTAGATTACAAGAAAGATATGGAGAAAATTATAGAGCTCTGCTCCCAGAAAAAAAAGTTTGGAATTGTTATAATTGGCGGAGGAGTTCCAAAGAACTTTGCATTGCAAGCGATGTTACTGTCAGAGGGTTTCGATTATGCGATACAGATCACCACAGATTCTCCGCAATTTGGCGGATTAAGCGGAGCTACGCTAGAAGAGGCTAAGAGCTGGTGTAAGCTGAAAAGCGACGCAAAAGCTGTAACCGTTTACTGTGATGCAACAATAGCGTTTCCAATGCTGGTATGCTATTTGATCGATTCATTTAGTGAGGGAGATGTCTAAATTCTGTCTCTCATTTATGATCAATCTAGATATTCATAAAGATTCGACTTCTTTTTTGAGCATTTTTTGTCTTTCCTTAGCGCTATATCCAGTTAGCTCTTCTAGGAATTTATTGTAAGCTTTAATCGTATTAAGGGCAGTTTTATCATCGACGAGCTTTGTTCTCGTCTCAACAAGCAGAATTTTTCCATCCAGTTTAGCCCTCATTTCTTCAATTCCGCCAAAATTCCTTACAATGTAAAATTCGCCCTCTTTTTCGAAGTTACCGAAATGTTTTCTGAGCAATTCTTCGAGTCTTTCATTGTTCGCTTCGTAACCTCTTTTGAACTTGTACTCTCTCATGAAAGAAAATCTATCGAGAGTTTTTAAATCCATTGAAAAAAGTGATAGCATGCTCAAGATTGACGGAAGTTATGGAGAGGGAGGAGGCCAAATTCTCAGGAGTGCGATTGCTCTTTCATGTCTAACCGGAATTCCAGTTGAGATAACCAAAATAAGGGCGAATCGCCCTAATCCAGGACTTGCAGCTCAACACATGAAGGGAATAGAGGCGGCAAAGATTATAAGTAATGCTGAGGTTGAGGGATTAAAGATAGGTTCTACGAGGGTTCTTTTCAAGCCTAGGAGTGTAAAAGGCGGGGAATATAAAATAGATATAGGAACGGCGGGGAGTGTAATACTTATCTTGCAGACAATTCTTCCTCCACTTCTGATCGCTGAAGGTAAGTCAAGACTCGAGATAATCGGTGGAACAGATGTGGCTTGGGCCCCTACTGTAGATTACTTCAAAAACGTTACGATAAAGGCCATTAGGGAACTTGGATGCGAGATAGCGTTGCAGGTAAAAAGCAGGGGCTACTACCCGAAAGGAGGAGGGAGAATTGTTGTTGAAGTCAACCCGTCAAAGATGCAAGGAAAACAGTTCGAAAAACCAGAGTGCGAAATTTTTGGGATTAGTCACTGCCAAAATTTGCCGGATCATATAGCTTTAAGGCAAAAAGAAGCACTTCTGGAATTTCTTAGGAGAAAGGGATTGGAAGCAGAAGTTGAAGTCGAAATTCTGAAAGGAGTATCCACTGGAAGCGGTGTCACTGTTTGGTGCGGCTACAAAGGTGGTAGTGCTTTGGGAGAAAGAGGAAAAAGGGCTGAGGAAGTTGGTATAGAAGCTGGAAAGAATTTTTATGATGAATTCCAGCTCGAAGGTGTTTTTGATTCTCATCTTGCTGATCAAGTGATGATCTTTGCTGCAATGGCAAAGGGAATAACTAGGTTTACAACCACGAAAATAACGATGCACCAGAGGAGCAATATGTATGTTATCAACAGCTTTTTGGGAAACTCAGTCAAATTGGATGAAGATAAAAGGGAGATAATTATAACCGGAAATCTCTCCCGTTAGGGAGACGAGAAAAGCTTAGAGATATAGAGCACTTTAAAAACACAGATATGACATGTTATCCAAATATAAAGAGTAGACATCTCGAAATGCACCTGCATCAACATAGCTGGGTTTTATGAGATCTGCAGGATGAGCTTAGTTTTTAAAACAGCAGGTGAAAGAGTCACCTTTAAAGGCAGAGTAGCTCACGAGTAGGAATTGAGCTTTTCCAAAAATTTAAATTTAATACGTTGCTGCTATTTCGGTGATCTCATCGCCTATACTAACCTTGGCTGTATTTATCTTGACCTATATCCTGATATCTGTTCAGCACATAGGCAGAATTAGACTTTACAGACCAGCTGCCTCAACGGTTGGAGTCGCTCTTTTATTCTTGCTTGGTCTTATAAGTTTTGAGGAAGCAATAAGTGCCATAGACTTTCATACTATAGTTTTGTTGCTTGGAATGATGATTTTGACGGCTTATCTTGGTATTGCAGGCTTTTTCGATTATCTTGCGATGAAAATTCTCTCCTTTTCGAAGACGGATGTCAGAATGCTCCTTTTTATAATTACAACTTCTGCTTTCCTTTCGGCGCTATTTGTAAATGATACAATCTGTGTTTTTATGACCCCTATAGTTGTTAGAATGGCATTAGCTTCGAATATAAATCCTGTTCCACTTTTAATAGCTGTTGCCACCTCTGCAAACATCGGAAGCGCTGCCACTATCATAGGAAATCCGCAAAACATGCTTATTGGAATGGTATCCAAGATCAATTTTCTTGAATTTACGAAAAATATTGCACCCATAAGCGCAGTTTGTCTGATTCCGAACTTTCTAATAATCTACTTAATCTACAGGAAAGAGTTCAAAAAGTTCAGAATTTCAACGGAAAAGGTAGAATTCGATAGGAACTTGGTAATTAAGACCATAGCCGTCTTTATTTTTGTCCTAATCCTCTTCGTGCTTGAAATTTACCCAGTATCCGTTTCGGCGCTTATAGGAGCGGCTATAATGTTTCTGATAGGAGGCATTCCACCCAGAAAGGCTCTTGAAAGGGTAGATGGTGGTCTTTTGCTGTTTTTCTGCAATCTTTTTATCATCATGCATACCTTTGAAAGAGACTTTGGCCAGTACTTGCTGTCATCTATCAGGTGGGAGAGAGATCTTTCTTCTTATTTCTTTGTAAGCTTCATAACGGTTGTGGGGAGCAACTTAGTGAGCAATGTACCATTTGTAATGATGATGTTACCTTTTGCAAAAGCAGACGGCGAGCTATGGCTTATTCTTGCCATGGCCTCAACTTTTGCCGGAAACCTGACTTTGATTGGGAGTGTTGCAAACTTAATCGTTGCCGGAGTGGCGGAAAAATACGGCATTAATCTGAGCTTTTTTGAATATCTAAAAGTAGGAGTCCCGCTGACAATTATTACAGTA
>CAYXCK010000031.1:0-13595 GCA_964463575.1 uncultured archaeon | reverse complement strand
GCACAACAAAGCTTGCATTATAAGAAGTTAGACAAAAAACAAACTTGAAATCTCCGCGCGGCAAAGATGATTTTAACAAAACCCGCGAAACTTTTTTAATAAAAAATCAATTTTTTCTATGGAAGTTAAAATTGAGGGGACAGTAGCAGTATATGATGGTGAGAGAAAAGTTTCAGAAGTCAGTTTTGTCGCGAATTTTGACGAGATAGAGATCCTAGAGACCTTTACGGCTGGAGAAAAAAGTAAAGGTTACGCATCCATAGCTGTTGAAAACGCACTCAAGTTTGCAAAATTTTTTGGAAAAATAAAAATTTCTTGCCCCTATGTTAAAAAATGGATTGAAAAGAACGGTTTTGACAAAAATGTAGAGTTCACAAAAGTTCTTCGATTCAAGGAAGCAATTGAACGCTTTAATAAATATCGCTCTCCAGAAGCAAATGCAAAAATAGTGGAGATCGACCATGAAAAAGCCTTAGTTGAAATATCGGGTCCCTTCTGCACCAGTTGTGGGATTTTCGACTATTTTGAAGATATAGCCGTAGAAGCAAATGCAAAAATTGTAGAATACAAGAAAGTCGAGAATGGATTTCGTGTGACCTATTTGTTGGGTGATTAATACGTCTCAAGATTCTACTGTCTTCTGAGCTACTCTCGAAAGATGAGACTGCAAAGATTCTCGGAAAGGGTCTCAAAGAAATTAGAGAACTTTTCCCGAGCTAGGTCAAAGCTTAAATATTGCGAAAAGACTATGTATGTGATAAAAGAGATGCTTAGAGAACTACTTAGCAGCGAGCCAGATGATAACCCAATGGCAGCAGTTCTAGTGCCAATAATAAACTGCGGGGATACCAAAATTCTGATGATAAAAAGGGGCAAGAATTTGACAAGGAGCGCTGGACACATAGCATTCCCCGGAGGTATGATCGAAAGAGGGGAAGACGCGGTCGAAACTGCCTTAAGAGAGTTCGAAGAAGAGTTGGGGGTTAACAGAAGTAAAATTGACGTTATCGGTTTTTTAAAAACAAGGGAAGTGCTGGAGTACAGGATTAAGATTTGCCCCGTAGTAGGGGTAACAGATGAGAACAATTTTTCACCAGACTCAACAGAAGTCAGCAGGATTCTCATCGACAGATTGGAGGGAGTGCTGACGTCGAGAAGGGTTGCAGATTGGGGCGCTAATTTCGAATGCATGGGAGAACTTGTTTGGGGAGCTTCTAGTAGGGTTTTAGATGATCTATATCTCCGCATAGTGCGGAAGTATGGTTCCATAAAGAGGTTTTTCAGCATTTTGAGGGAAAATTATGCTCGAAGGTATTAGAAAGTTTGATTTCAGCGATTTCATCGAGAAGGTCAGACCGATAGTTGAAGACGTAAAAAGGAATGGAGACAAAGCAGTTATAAAATATGAAGAGCTTTTTGACGGTGTAAAACTCAAGAGGCTAAGGATCAGGAAAACGGAGATAGAGAAAGCGTATGATATGATAGAAGACGAGCTTATAGATGCCCTAGAGATCGCAAAGGAGAACATAGAGAGATTTCATATGATAACCAGTGTAGAGAAAGAGATAAAGATAAAATTCGAGGACTGCACCATGGGAAAGATCTACGTTCCTCTGGAAAAAGTTGGTGCTTATATTCCAGGCGGAAAGGCAAGCTATCCCTCGACTGCCCTAATGATAGGCATACCAGCAAAGATGGCGGGAGTTGAAAAGCTTATAGCATGTACGCCTCCAAATGTCAATGGAAGAGTAAACCCTCTAACCCTAGTTGCATGCGATATAGCCGGTTTTGACGAGATTTACAGTATAGGCGGCGCTCAAGCAATAGCTGCAATGGCCTACGGGACTGAAAGTGTTCCAAGAGTTGAGAAAATTGTCGGTCCAGGAAATGCATATGTGACCGCTGCTAAGGTACTCGTTTCAAGAGACGTTGCAATAGACATGCCCGCAGGACCCTCAGAAATAATGATAATAGCAGATGAGTCAGCAAATCCAGAATTTATAGCCTCTGATTGTTTAGCTCAGCTAGAACACGACGAAATGGCAGTCGCAGTTGTTCTGACCACATCTGAAAAATTGGCTGAAGAAGTCAGCAAAAAAGTTGAAAGGGCCAAGATAATTGTTGTTAAAAGCATTGAAGAGGCACTAAAAATTGCAAACGAATTCGCACCAGAGCATCTTTCTATCTTCTGCAAAAACGCTGAAAAGTATCTTGGAAAGATAAAGAATGCTGGAAGCGTTTTTCTCGGGGAATTTTCAGCCGTTGCCATGGGTGACTATGTTAGCGGGACAAACCATGTTCTGCCAACAATGGGTTATGCAAAAATACTGAGCGGTCTGAGCGTTGAATCTTTCATGAAATCTTTCACATTTCAACAGCTCAGTCCTGAAACGATTAAGAGGATTGGAAAAATTGCAATTACCCTTGCAGAAGCTGAAGGTCTTAAAAAACATGCGGAAAGCATAAAAATAAGGCTGAATCACTCGAAAAATTCCTGAGCGATTTTTTCGATTTTTCTTTCCTCTTCGAGTTCTTTCTCCTTCTGAACTTCTCTTTCGAGCTTTTCTAAGGCTACATGCAGAGCAAATTCAATCCCCCAGCTTTCCCCCGTTGCCATAAAAAGTCCCTTGTCGCTCCAAACCTTCACTTTCGCCGTTATCAGCGGGAGGTTTCTATAATGGATTCTCTGCTTTTTTAGGTAAACGTAAACGTTGGTGTTTCCTAAATACTGGCTGTACTTTCTCAGGAATCTCTCTACATCCTTGAGAATGTTCTCTCTATCGAAATCGTCTATCTCAACATTCTGCAGAATAAATTGAACGGCCAATTCCTTCTTCTCCTGTAGCTTCAGATAGTACTCCAATACATCTCTCTTCATCACTATACCCTCTGGAATTCCGTCTCTTTCCACTACAACACTGGAGATCCTGTTTTCAGCCATTAGATCTATCACTTCCGCGACGCTGTCTATAGCCTTTACGCATATAGGCGGAGAACTCATAATACTCTCGACCATTATCGAAAGGGTTTTTTCCTTTTCACCACTTACATCCCCCATTCTTGCTCTCTTCCTTGGAGAGATCACTCTGTCTATCACATCTTTACCAGTAAGAACGCCTATCACTTTACCGTTTTCATCAACAACTATTACCCTGTCTGTTCCCGTTTTTTTCATTAGCGATAGAGCCTTCGCAATTGTATCGAATCTCCTTACGGTGATGAAATCGTCACTCATAACTTCCCTGACTTTTATTTTTTCAAAATTCGGTTTAATAAATTTTATGAAATCATTAATGTAAATTACTCCATTCTTTCCATTCAGCTTTACAAGCACAAAAGGGGTTGCATCCTCTATAAACCTTCTCGCAACCTTTTCAGCCGTAAGTTCCTTAAGATCTATGGCTCCAGTTCTGACGAGGAGGGATTTAACTTTGGTTTCGTGTGGATTCTTCAGAGCTCTCCCCCTTATCAAATCCTTCTCTCTGACAACCCCAACTATCTCCCCATCTTCTTCAACAAGTATCGCGTGCGCTCTGTCTTTTCCCAGCTTCTCTATAAGTGGAAACAGTTTTGAAAGAGTTTCTTCGGCATTTATAACGAAATAGTCCTCCCTTATCAGGTCCTGCAGTTCCACAAAACCACCTATAGATAATACTCCCAATTGGCTAAAAAACCTTTGCTAAGCCTCGATACTTAAAGCAGAAAGACAAAGAGGGGAATCAAAAAGTTGATTATCACAAGGAATAGAAATAATCTAATGTATCTATCGCTCTTCTCACTAACCTTTTCGAATTTTCTTAACAATTCTCCAAGCACTTTAACCGCAACCCTATTTTCTGAATAGGTAAAATCGCTTTTTTCAAGCTTTGCGGATTTGCATTTCTCTATTAAATTTTCTAGGATTCTGTAATCTTCTTCGCATCCGCCTGCAGGTTTATAAGACTCTTTAACCCTTATTCCAGTTTTTGAGTGATTGTCGGTGGAGCAGACAATTGCTTTAAATCCAATTTTGGCAAATTCTTCCTCAACCCTGTTTCTAAAGATTAAATCAACGTTATTGGAATCGAAAACAACAATCGCAAATTTCTCTCCAAAATCGAGAAGAATTGCGGAAACATAATTCACGATGGACTCACTTTCTGCGTATATCTTCACAAAAGCAGATTTAGCCTCAACAAAATCAGTTTCGAGTTCTTCTGCCTTTTTTACCAAATCTCTGATTTCTTCAACCTCTTTTTCGCTCAGAGATTTGTAAAAGTTCGCGTTGTGACAGTCAACTACAAAGTTTCCAGATTCAAGCTCGAAATCGTCAATTCTTTTCTTTCCACTGACAAATATAAGCTTCTTTTTATCAAATGGAAAGCAAAAGATTTTGAAATTATTTCCCTCTATTTCAAAAGGTCTCTTAGGCCTTAAATATTCCACATCGCATTTTAATGCCTCCTTTATCTTCAAAACATCCTCCTCGCTCACGGGATCCTTTTCATGTGTTGTTGGAGAATGCAAATAGACTGAATTCGGAGAATCCAGGAAATTTACCAATTTTGCACCCCCGATGTTTCTAAATGGCCCAGGATGAAAATCAGTGGAAATAACCTTTGCATTCCCAATCCCGAGACATCTAATCTTGCCTTCAAAAATCTTAGAGTTCTCACTGAGCACGGATTCCACAAATCTCGGATTTCCTGTCAGCCAGAACTTTATAAAGCTTTCCACGTATTTTCTAAGCCCGAAGTCCCAGCCAAAGTCGAGGTAAAGAAGGTAGGCGTAAAATAGAACGAATGAAACAACCAAAAACGGGATGGATGCATAATCAAGAATTAAAAATGGAATTGAGGCTATGAGAGCAGAGTAAATTGCACCTCTCTCCGAACAAAAATGAATGACGGCCAAAAAAAGAAAGAATGGCCCTGAGAAAGTTCCAAATAGCTTGTAAGAGAGAAAAGATAAGAAGGAGATCAGAGTTGTGAGGAATAGGGATCTCTTAGCATCGAATTTCAGTCCCAGAAGTTTCCTGGACGCAGCTATTGTCAAAAGAAGAAGGGTTACGAGGATTATTATCTTACTTTCCAAAATTGAAAGAAGGATTGTTGTCATTAGAAAAGTTACAACAACAGTAACTTTTCCCGGTAAAACGAAAAGTTTTCTGTAAAGCTTTTCCGCATTCATAAAAACCTCATTATTTCATTCCAAATCGAATCAACTTTTTTCTTAACTTCTTCCGTCATCCCAACAGGTTCAGGCCATTCTCTAGGATAACCTTCTTCCTTCAGCTTTTTTGTCGCATCTATGCCAAGCTTTCCGGCAAGAGATTGGATATAAGCTGAATGATCCAACGCATCCGTCGGTGAGGGGGGAAGGACGACCAAATCCCTTGCCGGGTCAAATCTCGTCGAGATTGCCCATATAACTTCGCCGAGGTTGTGTGGATTTATATCCTCATCCACCACAACGATTATCTTCGTGAGCGAGAGCATTCCAAGGCCCCAGAGAGAATACATTACCTTTTTCGCCTGACCGGGATATCTTTTCCTTATAGAGACGATTGCAAGACTGTGAAATCCGCCCTCAACTGGCAAGTTTATGTCCACAATTTCGGGATTTAAAAGCTGAATTACAGGCAGAAAAATCCTCTCAGTCGCCTTTCCCAACCAAGCGTCCTCCATCCACGGCTTTCCCACAACGGTTGCATGATAAATCGGATCCTCCCTATGGGTTATATTTGTAATTCTGAAAATGGGGTAGGGTTCCGGAGGAGTGTAATAGCCCGTGTGATCACCAAACGGTCCTTCCAATCTGAGTTCGTCAAGCTTAACGTAACCCTCCAGAACGATCTCAGCAGTTGCTGGAACTTCCAATTCCACCGTCTCGCATTCCACAAGTTCTATCCTCTCCCCCCTTAAAAAACCTGCAAATGCAAATTCGCTAATGCTTTTTGGCAGCGGAGCCGTTGCTGAGTATAGAACTACTGGATCGACTCCAATTGCCACTGCAACATCGAGCTTATCCATTCCACACTCTCTTGCCTTCAGCATGTTTTCCATTCCATGCTTGTGAATTTGCCAATGCATTCCAGTTGTTTTTCCATCAAAAACCTGCATCCTATAAACTCCAGCATTCAACTCTCCGCTTTCTGGATCTCTTGTTATAACTACGGGAAGCGTTATGAACCTCCCAGCATCTTTGGGCCAGCATTTTAGGATTGGAAACTTTTCCAAACTTTCAGATCTCCTTTCCTGGCACGGTCCGCTCTTTACTCTTTTCGGACTAATTGCAAGCAGATCTTTGATAGAATCCAAGCTTTTTATAGCATCGAAAATTGAAAATGGTTTCTTTTTGAGAATTGAAAGAATTTTTTCCCTAATTTCATCAAAGCTCTTCACCCCTAGGGCTATAAGCATTCTTTTCTCTGTTCCAAAAGCGTTTATGAGCACTGGTATCGAGTATCCCTTGGGTTTTTCGAAAAGAAGTGCCTTTCCCCCCATTTTTGCAACTCTGTTGGTGATTTCTGTTATCTCAAGAATGGGGCTCACTTCGATTTTAATCCTTGCAAGTTCCCTTTCCCTTTCAAGTCTGTCTATGAAATCCCTAAGGTCGCGGTAGGGCATAGATTAGTGTGGAGTTTAAAAATATAGCTTTCAAAGGGGAAGTTTTTAAACTCCGTGGCAGAATTTTTAAATGAAAATCGCTGTTATTGGGGCGGGACTTACGGGACTAAGATGCGCAATGGAGCTTAAGGAGTTCGCGGAAATTAAAGTTTTTGAAAAACTTTCAGTTGGAGGGCTTCTTTCAAGCTTCTGCAATGGCTATTGTATAGAAAAATTCTACCATCATGCCTTCAAATCTGACACGGAGCTGATTAAACTCATCGGAAAACTCGGACTAGAGTCGAAGCTCGTGTGGAAAACGGTAAAAGTTGGAATCGCAAAAAACGGAAAAATTTATTCTCTCAGCACCCCTCTCGAAATACTAAGATATCCTCACATGAGCCTGAGAGACAAGCTAAAATTAGCAATTTTTACTATAAAAAGCAGAAAGAGGGATTTCGAAAAATTTGACGAGTTCAATGCCATAGAATCGATAAGAAATGAGCTTGGCAGTAGTTTGCTTGAAAACTTTTTCATGCCAATGCTGAAAGCGAAGTTTGGCGAAAATGCCAGCGATGTCAGCTTTGCCTGGCTTTTGGCGAGAGTTGCGATAAGGAGTAACAGAAAGCTAAGAGGAGAGGAAATTGGATATTTAAGACATGGCTTCCATCAGCTTTTGGAGAAGATGTGTGAAGACATTGAAATAATAAATAAGGATGCTAGGATTAAACTAGAGGGAAAATGGAGCGTGAATGGAGAAGATTTTGATGCAATCGTTTTTACCGCCCCGCTACCGGAACTTGGAGATCTGAAAGATAAACTTGGAATACCTGAGGTAAGATACCAGAGCTCTATCTGTGCTCTAATATCCTTAAAAAAGAGTATATCTGACATCTATTGGCTAAACGTTGAAGGTGCATCATTTGGGGCTATTATTGAGCACACGAATTTCATGCCTTTTGAAGATTATGGAGAGCACCTCGTTTATCTCGCAAGCTATACAATGCCGGATAGCGAATTTTTTAGGGCAAGCGATTCGGAACTAGAAAAACTTTTTCTTAAAGATTTGGAAAAATTCGGTGTTAGAAGAGGAGATTTAAACTGGATAAAAATATTTAGGGCAAAGTTCAGCTCACCAATCTATGAAAAGGGTTTTTTGAAAAAAATAACCCCTTACAGGGTTGCAAATGGGTTTTATATTGCTGGGATGACTTCCAGACCAAATTATCCGGAAAGGAGTATGAACGGCAGCCTACTCGCGGGAAAAGAAGTTGCAGAAATATTGAGAAAAGATTTTGGTTTAATCTAGAATTTATCGGCCATGGGAGCTTACAATCTTTATCTCTTCATGTAGTTCCTTGAGGGCTTCGAGGTAATCTACTTCTCCCCTTTCTATCGCATCCATCTTTTCCTCAAGGTTTCGGGTTCTGACCTCTGATATGAACCTCTCATAGTTTTTAATCAGATACTCGTAAACCCTAATTCCCTCCTTAGTCGGAATCAGCTTTCCGTTCTTTTCAAATATGTAGCCTCTGGCGAACAGTTTGTCTAAAATGACCGAATAAGTTGAAGGTCTTCCAATCCCCCTTTCTTTCATCATCCTTATTAAATCGGCCTGAGATAGGAGAGGAGACACAGGAACCTTTCTGATTTCAACTTTTGCTCTATGAATCCCCGGAGCTAAATCCTTCTTTACCCAAACGGACTTAAAAAGTTCATAGGCCCTTCCTTCCGCGCTTACAATTCTTTCCTCATCGAAAGTCTTGCCAGCTACACTGATTCTGTACTTCTTAACACGAACTGTAAACTCTTTACACTGCGAGGCCATAAACCTTCGGAATATGAGATCATAAAGGGCAAAATGAGGCCATCTGAAGCTCTCAACAACCAATATGCCCTCATCTATCAGCCTTTCTAGAGTATTTCTGTCAACGGCTCTTGTGGGACGAATGCATTCATGAGCACCTTCCGAAAACCATTCTCTACCCTGAAAGTCGTCTTTAAGATATTCCCTCGCGATTGCCATACCAACCTCGCTTACTCTTGTAGAATCTGTTCTGTGATAAGTTATTAAACCGTTCTCAAAAAGCTCCTGAGCTATCTGCATCGTCTGCTTTGCAGACATTTTAAGAATCATGTTTGCATCGAATAAAAGGGAGTTTGTTGTATAGGGTGGAAAAGGTGTCCTCTTCTCAATCCTGTCCTCCAACAATTCAATCTTCAATTCCAACTCTTTTTCTCCTGTTTCTAGCTCTAGAGATATTTCGTAATCGGGAAAAACTGCTATGCTCCTTTTCCTCCTAGAATCTCTATACCTCTCTATAATCCATCCAAGTGCAGGAGTTTGGGCCCTTCCGGCAGAGAGATTTTTCTTCCCGAAATGATTCTGCAACTCTTGGCTCAATTCAAACCCTATCCATCTATCCTCTATTCTCCTGACGATCTGAGCCTTGACCAAGTTTAGATTCGGAAGCTTAAGATTGTTAAGAGCCTCCACAATTGCTCTTTTCGTGACTTCATGAAATTCTGCTCTCTTTATCTCACCGCAAAGCAAGCATCGGAGATCCCAGCCGATTTTTTCCCCTTCAGCGTCTGGATCTGTACCCACAATTATAATTTCAGCTTCTTCAGCGACTTTTCTGAGACTTGAAATAATCTTGTATGAGTCCTCGTAAACTTCGCTCCTACATCTCGGACAAACGCTCTCGGTGAACTGGTTTCCGCATTTTCTGCACCTCTTTATTGTAGTATAAATAGGTGTAAAACCCTCGACCCCGTGAAAACCGCGATTTGTCACCAGATCTGTAAGATGACCGAGGGTGGAGGTTATTAAGAGAAGGTATTTTTCGGTGGGAACCTCATATACAGGAACAGAGTCCACAATTCTTATTCCGGGTCTTCCAAAAAACCTCGCTATCTGCTTAGCTTTCGTGGGACTTTCAACTATGAAAAGCGCGGGTCTTATCAGATCTAGCTCTCTTTTCTTCTTCCTGCTCTCCTCTATCTCCCTCCTAAGAAATTCGAGATCGATCTCGCTGATCTCTCTAAAATTTATATCAAAGAATTTTGCTCTCTCAATAAAAGCATTCAAAAGCTGGTTGTCGCCTTCAAATAAAAAGCTGGCACCCTTAGTGAGCCCGTTTACAGTCAATCTTGAAGTTCTTCCAGAAGCCTGTATATAGGTTCTAACGTCGGGAAAGATTATTTCTCCCTTTCTAACCACTGCATCTCTAACATTTGCTTCTCTTTCGCTCATAACTTCTTTTAATGCTTCTCTTACCTCGCCTGCAATCTTCTCCATGAACCTAAGCTTTGGGACGTACTTCGCAACCCTTTCATCATCCTTGTAAAAGTGTACTAGAATTCGAAGGACTGACGGAGAGACTTTTTCTAAGTCCTCAACTCTAACTCTATAAGCTGGACAACCTGTAAAAATCGCGAACTTAATCTTTTCGGGCAAATCAAGTCCCCTAACCAGGGCCCCGTAATGATGGGCCGTTCCTATTAAATGTTTCACCTCCCCTTTCAAAAAAGCTTCGAAGTCTTTTAAATTCTTTGAAGTGACAATACCTACTTTAAACTCCTTCAGTCTTTCTTTAAGCCCCTCGCATTCTTCCAAACTTCTGGCGTAGATTATCCCGCCATCTCCGAGTTTTTCAAGTAATTCCTCGATCGAAACACCATTCGCGATAACGTCTTCGATGTTCCTGAGGAAGAACTGAGATGAGCCTATGCTGAAGTTTAGATATCTCCTAAAGAGCTCAGCCTTCCTACCAACTTTGGCCGTAGCAGTTGAAACTACAAGAACGCTTTTCTTTTTTTCTAAATCCAAAAGCTTCAAAATTCTCTCAACGTTTCTCGAAGCTTTCAGTACCGAATCCACATCATCGACAAAGACAAAGTCGAACTTTAATCCCTCCAGTTTATCGAAGTTCTTTGCTAGGAATTGAGAGGTCGTTATCAGTATGTCGAAATTATGAAGGTTCTCAAAAAATCCCCCTCTCTCCACCTCATAGTGGTAAAATCCGACTGAAAAATCTTTTACCTCATTCAGCCCTATTTCCATTCCAACTTTCCCTGCAAAATTTTTCAGAGTTTCCACTGCCTGCTTAACCAGGAGGGAGGTTGGAAATATCACATAACTCTTCTTTTTCTTTTTTGCCAAGAAAAGAGACATTGCAAGACCAAAAGAAGTTTTTCCAATACCGGTAGGGGCAACTAGGGAGAAACTCTCTCCCCTGAGTATCCTCTTAGCCCACATCCGCTGTATTTCCCTCAAAGGAGCGACGCATTTTTCAAAGAATTTTTCGAATTCCAGCTCACCCTCCTCGCAAATCCTAGTCTTTTTGTTTAAGCAAATTCTCCTCTCTATCTCTTCAAAACTCAGATCTTTCCCGCAGACAGGGCAAAGGTTTTCGTAAATGAGCACATTGACAATGAATGGTGAGGAATAAATACCTTTTATCCCTTAATTTTTTGTGATCCTAATAGTCGGTGCAGGTCCGGCCGGATCTATAACTGCCTATTTGCTAGGAAAAGAGAAGGAGGTGATTATAGCCGAAGAACATCAAAGCGCTGGATTTCCCGTTCAGTGTGCCGGGCTCATAAGCAAGGAATGTGTTGAAGCTTACAAAAAATACTGCAACGTAAAAAAGGCTATTGAAAACAAAATAAAAAGTGCATTATTCTTTTCACCCTCGGGAAAATTCTTTGAAGCTAAAGGAGAGGCTTTTGTAGTAGAGAGAAAATTACTCGATACGATGCTTCTGGAAAGGGCATCAGAATTTGCGGAAGTCTTCATGAAGCATAAAGTCAGATTTAGGGGTACAAAAGCTGTGCTGGGTGATAGAGAACTAGATGCAGAATACATTATTGGTGCTGATGGTGTCAATTCAGAAGTGGCAAGATCCTTTGGATTCGAGAGACCTTCATTTTTTACTGCAGTTCAAATAGAGACGAAATTTGACGCAATGGATCCAAATTCGGTCGAAATATATCTGGGAAAAGACTACAGCGAATTTTTTGCATACTCAATACCAATAGATGAAACTGCTAAAATCGGAGTGATAGCAAAAAGAAATGCATTACTTTATTTGAAAAAGCTTATCGAAAAGCATCCTTCAGTATCAAAGAGGGTAAGAGGTAGCATTCTGGAATTAAACTCCGGAATGATTCCGGAAAAACTTGTAGATTTTGTAAAAGGCAATGTTGCCCTTATTGGAGATTCTGCTGGAATGGTAAAACCATACTCCGGAGGTGGGCTTTTCTACTTGTTGTTAGCAGCTGAAAAGCTCTCAGAGAATTTTCCAAATCTTCAAGCATATAAAAAGGCTTTTCTGAAAGAAATTGGCAGAGAAATCAGGCTAGGTGAAAAAATAAGAAATATCTACTGGTTAAGCGACGAAGAAATTGAAAAAGTCGTTGACGCATTAAAAGAGTTCGATTTTTCGGGTGTGCAAATGGATAGACCATCAAGTTTTTTGGGCAAATCTTTAGATATACTAGGGCTAATTTTGAGGCATCCGTACTTAATCCAAATCTTCATAAAAATTCTCAGAACTTCAAAGTTCTCGCAGAAACTACGATTGGATCCCATATCGGAGTCAGTGGAGGTGCATAAGCCAGATCGGAGAAGAAGACATCCTTTGTCTTGAAGCCAGCTTGTATCATAACTGCGAAGACATTAATTCTCATAGCAACTTCGCTTCCCACAGCCTGAGCGCCGAGAATTCTGCCTCTTTCATCCGCGATTACCTTTAGGGTAATGTCTTTACCCCCGGGATAGTAATGGACTCTTGTCTTTGCCTTTATCACAGTAGATCGGACTTCAAAACCCTCTGATCTAGCCATTTTTTCGCTTAAACCTGTCGAACCGATCTCAAGCTCATAAAACTTCGTAAGCTGAGTTCCCACTACTCCAGGAAATTCCAAGCTACCTCCCGAAATGTTTACCCCCGCAACGTATCCCATTTTGTTTGCAGCTGGAGCTAGAGGGATCCAAACCTTTTTCCCAGTTACCATATGCCTTGTTTCCACGCAATCGCCTGCAGAATATACGTTCTCAACGCTTGTTTGCATCTTTTCATCTACCCATATAGCTCCAGTTTCCCCCAGCTTGCAGCCAAGCATCTTAGCAAGTTCAACGTTCGGTCTAATCCCAGTTGCAACTATAGCGAGGTCGCAATCGTAGCTGTTTTTATTTGTAACAACTCTCTCGATCCTATCTTTCCCTTCAAAGGCTTCAAGTTTCTCGCCAAGTCTCAAATCCACTTTTTTCTCCATCTCAGCCTTAACCAGATTTGCAATTTCCTTATCAAGATTTGGCAATGGCTGATCAAGAAATTCCACTACAGTAACCTTTTTACCCAAAGATGAGACGGCCTCTGCCATTTCAACACCAACATAGCCAGCACCCACAATCACGATATTTTTAGCCTCATCAATAATTCTTTTCAGCTTTTCAGCATTTGCAGGATGACGAATCGTAACTATTCCGTCCAGCTCGCTACCCTTAACATTTGGAATTTTTGGTAAAGCTCCAGTTGCTATTAGGAGTTTGTCCCATTCGTATCTACTTTCCCTGCCATTCTGCCTTACTCTAAGAAAACCTTCACCGACTTCTATTACCTTCGCATTTATTCTAACATCTATCCCTCTCTCTTTTCTGAAAAATTCTGGTGGATAATACATCAGATGATCTGCCTTGCTTATGCCTTCGACAACATATGGTATTCCACAGGGGGCATGGCTGACGAAATTTGTTTCTTCAAAAACTGTCACTTCCCAATCCGGCTTCATTGCTTTAATTCGCGAAGCTGCAGTCATGCCGGCAGCGCCACCACCAATTATTACTACCTTCATAAAAAATCGAATTTAAAACTTTTATTTAAAATTTTCGGATCTTTGAACAAAATTCGAAAAGATTTCAGCAATTAATTTCGTTTGGAAGGTTCAAAACGGTTTGAAAGACGTATAGCTACCTATCTTGATCTCGATACATCTATTCCT
>CAYXCK010000030.1:0-13928 GCA_964463575.1 uncultured archaeon | reverse complement strand
TTTACTCACTTCTTTCATGAGCGCAGGGGTCTTAAGTATTAATCCGGAGACACCCCATCGTGCATAATCAGAAACTCTTTTATCAAGTATTAAGGGTATCATTTCTTTGTCAACATCTGCATTTACAGCAACATATACTTTCTTCCCCCTTTCCTTTGCCATCTCAACGACTTCTTTTACTTCATCATGCTTTAATTCATAACCGCTTCTTCTACTTAAACCCAAGGCACCAACAAAAACAATATCCGCACCAGCATCTAAAACAGCCTTTGCCATTTCTACTGTTCCACCGGGGGCAAGCAATTCAACAGTTTTATTTTTCATACTTCCACCTCAGCTATTTCTCTTAACCTCTTATTTTCCATAAAAGTATAACTCAATAAAAAGCTTTCTAATTTTACAACTCTCTCAAAGCCCTGAGGAGAACAGCACGATAATTGGAAAATCATCCTCTATCACACTACTAAAGAAAACGCCAAAATCAGTTCAAACTACAGCATAAGGGTTCGAGGTTTCATAAGACAAACCATGTCAGCAGCTGTCGATCAGAAAATAATGAGTGCTGGAGACGAGTTGAAAAGATTGGCAAGAAAGTTGCCTTAGAAGCTTAGAAGCACAATCGCGATCAGGATCGGAGTAGCGATTGCATTCACGATTATTCCTGCTATAACAAGCTTTGATGCGAGCTTCATCGGAAAAATTGAAGCATAAAATGGCAAAGAATGTCGCGGATAGTCCATTATTGCCGTGAAGAGAGACCTGCCAATGAGCAGCGCTACGAGGCATTCCTGAACGCTTATCAATCCGTTTCTGAGCAGTTCACCAGCGGTGAGCACTGAGGATATCGGACTAAAGATGTGAATGGAAATCAGGGCTGCAAAGTTCGAAGAAAAGCCGAACTGCTTGGTATAGATGTCGACCTCATTTGAAAGCAGCTCAAAAAAGCCGAAGAATATGAGGACGGAGATTATTGCCGTTATTATCGTGTACCTGATCAGAACTTTTTTCGTTATTTCTGCCGCAGATTTCAAAGATTTTCTTACCGCATCACCTTTTTCCTTTCTTTCTTCAGGCAGTTTAAGCTCCGCGAGCGGTTTTTTGACTCTGATTCTTCCATAAAGTATTCCCAGAATCATTGAGATGAACGCGGTTGCGAAGCTGAGCGCGATGTAGATGGAGCCCACAAAGAGGCCAAGAGCCGGGAGAGAGATCGGGAGGTAATAGCGCAGGAGGAAGAAAACGGTGGAGAAGGGCCTTGTAACCAGCGTGTAGGCCACAATTGCGGAATTCTCAATTCCGTTCTTTTCCCTGAGCGATCCGACTATACTCAGCCCCCCTCTTATATCCACAATTGAAACTATCGCTGCTACTGAGAAGACAGGCGGAAGATTTGCCAATCTCATCAGAGGGGCCACAGGTCTCGATACAAGCCTTGCCAGTCCGAGCTCTATTAGCAAATTTGCCAGAAACACCCCCAAGAAACATGCAATCCCCATCGTGGCTATCGAGCACAGAATGCTGTGTATATTCATTTGAACACCTAGAAAACCTAGAACTCTCTGTGAATTTTTGCATTTGTAATCTCCGAAATTAATTCTATATAGCTTGGCGAGGGGTCAAATATCTTGGTTCTTGTATCGTAAATTTCCAGTCTTACCCCTCTTTTTGCCATCAGGCTACAAATCTGGATCAGATCCTCTTCAACATTTCCAAAAGCTGGCACATTTGCCTTTCCGTCTGTGATGAGTATCCCCTTCACTTTAGCATTCTTTATGCTGTTGGCGAGAGAGATCAACTTCAGAAGTGCAGAAGGTAATGGGGTCTTTCCACCCGTTGGAATGTGTTCGATTAAATCGAATATTTGCTCGTATTTTTTCGTCGGTTTCATGACAACTTCTGCCTCATTTCCTCGGAAAACTATAAGCGAAAGCCAGTCTCTGCGCTGATAAGAATTTTCAACAAGCTTTTTTGCAATCCCTTTGGCTATACTTATTCTCTTCTGCAATCCCATGCTTCCACTTGAATCTAGGAGTATCACAGTCAGCCTCGGAGCTCTGGCTTTGCGGACATTTATTCTAATATCCTCATCCTTTAACTCCACCGGAAATCCTCGTATCGCTGCGGAGTTAAGGGTTGCAAAAATGTTTATATCACTGCTCTCACATATTTTCGGAATATACGAAACAGGAATTCCAATTTTTTCACCGATTAAAGTAGTTTTACAGTCCCTTGAGGCTCTGTATCCGAAATTCTCGGAATCGCACTTTGAATCCTTAATTTCCAATTTTAAATCACTCGAATCAAACACCTTTTCAGAGTTTCCATAATAGTTTTCATTTTTTTCTTGCTTTTCAGAACTTTTTTCGCTCTCTTCTCTCTTCTTGGGATTTTCTTTAACAGTTTCTTGCCCTTCCATCTTTTTTTCTGGAATTTCCAGTTCAGGTATTTGAGGCTTCTGGAAAGGTTTTGACTTTATCCTGTGCGACAATGTCAGCTCCATAGCTCTTTTTAAATCCTCAATGGTAACATTTTTTCTCCCTTCAAAGGCTGCTATGGCTTTTGCTGCTTTCACCGTTGTTATTTCTGCTCTGTGGGTTTTTATTCCCATTTTTATTATTGTTTCGGCAAGTAATTTTAAAAGATCATCTGAAATCGCAACCTCATTAAGAATTTTTCTGGCATTTGAAATCCCATCTCTCAGTTTTTCATCATGGCTCCTGTATTTTTCGTAAAAGGCCATTGGGTCCCTTTGAAATTCTGTAACTCTTTTGACTATCTCAATTCTCTCCTCCACACTGGTAGAAGCCTCGATTGAAACGAACATACCAAATCTGTCGAGAAGCTGTGGCCTAAGTTCCCCCTCTTCTGGATTCATTGATCCTATAAGAATGAATCTTGCTGGATGTCTCAGCGATATTCCTTCCCTTTCAATTATATTCCACCCCAATGCAGCCGAGTCTAGCAAAACATCGGCGATGTAGTCTTCTAACAAGTTCACTTCATCTATGTAAAGTATGTTCCTGTTAGCTTCAGCAAGTATTCCCGGCTGTAATGCCCTCACACCCTCTTTCAGAGCCCTGCTGATGTCTATAGTTCCTACCAGTCTGTCAAGAGTTGTGCTCAGCGGAAGATCTATAACTCTCATCCGCTTTTTTGCTATTCTGAAATCTCCTTTTTCGACTTTCTTTCTGCAGGCATCGCACATTTCCGCAACGCTGTGAGGATTGCAGTTGAAGGGGCATCCCTCCACGACTTCAATTTCGGGTAAAACTTGGGAAAAGGCCCTTACCATTGTTGACTTTCCCGTCCCTTTATCACCGCTGAGCAGAACTCCACCTATGCTCGGATCTATTGCATTGCAGATCAAGGCGAGTTTTGCCTTTTCCTGTCCAACAATTGCTGTAAACGGGAACAGCTTCATCTTAACTCCTCCTCCAGAATCCCGTCTATTTCCAGATACTTCTCCTCAACCTTCTTCTTCAAATCGCCGACTTTCCAGTATCCCCTCTTCTCAGCCTCAAGCAGCCTTTCCAGCATCTCGCGTGTTGCATAAACGTTCTGTTCCCTGAGCTTGTTAAAGAGATGTTCATCCAGAACGAAGCGCTCAGCAATCTTATCCCAGAGCCTGCTATCGACGGCATTGGTCGTTGCTGCGAGGCCCAGAAGGTACTCAATCCTGTCTGCAATTTTCTGCACCCC
Organism: uncultured archaeon; assembly: GCA_964463575.1. GTDB lineage: Archaea > Halobacteriota > Archaeoglobi > Archaeoglobales > Archaeoglobaceae > WYZ-LMO2. The sequence continues at coordinate 10,229 of CAYXCK010000030.1, read as the reverse complement.
GTTGAATCCGTGCTTGAGCATTTCCTCTATCCATTTCGGATTCAGGGTCCTTGTTATCGTTCCCCTTTCTATCGAATCTCTGACGCTTTCGACCTTAGTGATCTCCCTTGTGGAATCCACAATTATCATCTCGGCCTTTTCGCCCTTAACAAGCTCAACAGCCTTCGAGAGCCCTCCAAAGAACTCGTAGTAGTGGTCAAGATCGGTTATTTCATAATCGACAGAGCTTCTTGTTTGCGTCACGACATCGACGGTCTTTAATAGCCCCTCAAACAGTTCCCTCGCCTCAATGCCATGGACATCCTTTCCGTATGCGTAGCACATAGAGCTGAGATATGCGTTTGCCAGATCGCTTTCTTCTTGCCAAACACTGTCCTCAACAAGCTGCAACATCCTAGTGCCATACTCCGTTGCCACGGGACCGAAGATTCTTATCTGGCTTTTCAGCTCTTTAGCGTGCTTTTTGACAAAGTTCAGACTCTCGGGCTCATCGAGCTCTGAAACCAGCCTTACGGCTTTATCTATAAGCTCGATTAGATTTGGAAACATCTCCCTGAAGAAACCGCAGATCGTAACGACGACATCTATTCTCGGCCTTCCGAGCTCTTCGAGGCTTTTAACCTTCAGCTTCTTTTCCCAAGCCGTTTTATGAATCAGCTCAACCCCCAGTAGCTCGAAGATCTGTGCAACTGTCTCGCCAAAGGTCTGCGCCGTTTCAAATCCCCACAGAACTAAGGCAACACTTTCGGGATATCTTCCATGCTTCCTCAGATATCTCTCGATCATTTCCCTTGCGGTTCTTTTTCCTCTCTCCACAGCCGCTTCTGTCGGGATCCTAAGCGGATCGAACTGGTAGAGATTTCTTCCCGTGGGCAGAGCTTCCGGATTCCTTGTCACGTCTCCTCCAACGGAGGATTCTATGTATTCCCCGTTAAGGGCTCTGATGAGATTTTCAAGCTCCGTTGCATTGTTTGAGAAATTATCGGCAATTTCTTTGCAGTAATTCAGGGTTTTCTCGAATTCGGCTCTGGTCTTTCCTGAGAAAAACTCTTCCACTATTCTCTTTGCTTCTTCATCTATTTCCCTCATTTTCCTTGGATCTCCTGAAATCTCCTCGAATTTCAGACCTTTTTTCTCCGCTATAATTCTGTGAAGCGATTTAACCTCAGCTCTGTCGTATCTGCTCAGAAAGAGGACGAAATCCTTCATCTCGTTTGCCTCGTATCTTTTACCAAGAATATGAAGCCCTTTCGGGATTATCGAACGCTTGTACTCGTAAATTCTGGCCTCAAGCTTTTCAATGTCTTTTTCCATTCCCAGTTTTTCGGCCAGCTCGAAGATCTTTGCCTTTACAGCATCGGCCCTTGCAGGATTCTTTTCCGCTCTGAAATCTTCAATTAGCTCTTCAAGCCTTGCGTATTCATCGTATAGCTCTGCAGTGGTGTATGGCGGTGAATTGTAGCTCAAAAGCGTTGCATAGCTCCTGCGCTTGGCAATCGTGGCCTCTGAAACATTTGTTACGTGGTAAACATATATGTGCGGTACCGAGGATATGAGTACGTCAGGCCAGCACTTTGAGCTCAGGCCGCACTCCTTTCCCTTCATGAACTCTAGAGTCCCGTGGGTACCCAGATGTATTACCGCATCAGCTTTGAAGACTTTTTCGAGCCAGAAGTAGAATGCGAGATACTGGTGGTGCGGCGGTTTTGTTTTGTCGTGCACAGCAGAAAGCAAATCCTCGCTGTTTTCCAGAACTCTCCTTCTTGATGGCTGAACCGCTATGACAACGTTTCCCAGTGTAACGGCAGGGATGAGGATTCCGCTCCCGTCAACCATTATATCTCCTGGGGGCTCTCCAAAGCTTTCCACGATCTCTTTCCTCAGCTCTTCGGGCAGTTCTCTGAAAAACCTTAAGTAGTCACTTTTGCTCAGTCTTGGGCATTCTATTGCTTTTTCCGAGAATAGCTTTGGATTGAAGAGCTTTTTCTCAAGGAGAAGTTCCTTGACATTCGTCTTTTCAACTCTGTAGCCCTCATCCTTGAGCCTTCCAAGTATCACTCTAAGGCTCTCAAAGGTGTCCAGATAGGCCGCATTGCCCAGATTCTCCTCTCCTGGCGGGTAGTCGTAGATGACTATTGCCACCCTCTTCTCCGAATTGGGCTTTTGCCTCAGGCTTACCCATCTCTCCACTCTTCCACAGAATCTCTCAATCCTGTCTGCAATGGGAACAACTTCATCCTCGCAGATCCCGCACACAGGCACAGGCTCAACAGCGCCATCCATCTCGGGCAGCGTAACACTTGCAAAAAGGTTTACGATGTTCAGCCCTCTCTGCTCCCTCTCCCAGTCGGATATCTTCTGGTTGAACATCAACGCTGGAGTGAAAAGCTTGGCCCTCTTTCCCTTCAGCAGCTCGATTGTTTTCCTTGGATCTCCCCCCATGGGTCCACCGTTCAGCCTGAACCAGAGAAGGCTAACTATGGCATCGACATCGTTCAGGAGCTCAATGGCATTCAGGTTCAGAATTCCATCGCTGTATACAGGAGTTACGCTGATATTTTTGCCTTCAAACCATTTTACGATTTCCTCCAGCGTTTTCTGGCACTGCTCGAAATGCATACCTCCGTAAAAAACGATTCCAATTTTTGGCTTCTTAGCAATTGGTCTGAAATCGAAGCCGTAAGCCGGATGGTAAAATCCGAACTCCGGAAACTCCTCCGGCTCTGCAGCTTTTACATCAAGCCCCTTAACACGGCAGAGGTGCAGGAACATGTTTCTGTAGTTCCCATATCCTCCATTTGCCCAGTATCTCAGCGTTTTTACGTAGTCCCTAGCATCCTTCAGAACTCCGAATGGGAGGATTTTGCCAGCCATCTCAATTGCTTTCTGTATACTTTCAATTCTCTTCTTTAGAGATACCGGATCGGAAACAAAGGAGGAAGCGGCCTTAGCCGGCATTCTGAACTTTCCCAGCTTCGCTTTGGCAACGAGGCTACTACCCCCGACCAGACATATCAGGTCCTTTTCTCCGAAATCAATTTCGTTCAGAATTCCGGGATCGCCGCGAACATCGATTACGATGATATCCGCCCAGTCAACAAAACTCTGCATCTCCTTAATCTCAAGTTTCGGCAGATCGTATGAGTATATCAGCTTTACATCGCAGAATTCTGATACATTTTCTATTGCCTTTTTCAAACTTTTGTTAACAATTGTTGATATCAGCAGGATTTTTATTCGCCTGTTCATAATCCATCCCTGTTTCGCAATAAATATACCCCCTTTTGAGTTCATGTCAGATAGATTTGCAATAATAGTTCGTTTTCATCGATTGCCTTCTCGCCGTTTATCCATTCCCAGTATTCTGAAAGTGTGAGCAGGAAATACGGCTCCAAGAATTGCATTGGCTTATAGCTTTCCTTGTAAACGGCATTTCTCTTCACAGCCTCTATTTCCCGGAAAGCGGGATCCGATTTTATGTTCTCCTCTGCATACGGGGCGTAGTAGCTTATTACCCAGATTTCCGGATTCTCCTTCACTATCCACTCCTTGCTAACCTGAACCCAAGTTGAGTTGCACTCCGGCGAAACCACCTTTCCTCCTGCGGAATTTATGAAAATGACATAAGGCTGATCTGAAGTATTGCAGGCTATGTAAGTGGGAGCCGTGAAGGAATATAGAACCTTTACGTCTCTCTTTTTCTTTTTTGCCTCAATTTCTTTCCATTTCTCCTCGATATATCCGCAAACCTTCTCAGCTCTATCTCCTGCATCGAAGATTTTTCCGAGTAGCTCGGCCTGTCTGCAGATGTCTTCAGGATATTTGTTTATGTATCCAATTCTCACTACTGGGATTCCGAGTTTTTCGAGCTTCTTTGCGTTCTGTTTGTAGCCCGGGGGCTCATCCCAGAGCACTATGAGATCGGGCTTAAGCGCAAGAATCGCTTCTTCGTTTATCCTATTCATGTCACCCACAGACGGCATCTCTTCAACATCCGGGTCGATTTTGAGGATAACAGGATTTTTCTTTGCGAGATCGGAAAAGGCTACGACCCTTTCCTTTATCTTGAGGGCATAGACCCATGACTCGCCTGAAAGAAATATGGCCCTTTTTGGTGTTTCATTCAGAACTATCCTGTTTCCTGCCATGTCAGCGATTTCTATCACTCCTTTCTTATCCTCGAATTTCTGCGCGCAACAGCTAAGGGCTACTATAAGCAGAAAGATTGAAAAATAGGTCCATTTCATTTTACCTGCCTCCAGGCCTTTAAAACATCGGAAATATTTTCTCTCCAGTTCTCGACATCTTCAGGTGAGAGAAACTCCACAGTACCACCCTGAACGTCTCCGACAATTTGTTCCTCCAGAATTCCCTCGATTTCTCCGTAAATTTCTCTAAGCTTCTTCAGCAACTCATCCTTTGCATTCCATATACCCCTCTCACTTGCCTCAATCAGCCTTCTTGCGATCTCCTCAAGTGCATAGATGTTGTTTTCCTCGAAAAATTTTCTCATTTCCTCATTAATAACGTATTTTTCGGCTATCTCATCGAAAATCCAGTCCTCAACCAGTTTTGTTGTTGCAGACCAGCCGTAAAGGTGTAGTATCTTTTTTGAAAACTCGTTTGCCCCCCTGTACCCGTGTTTTTTCATTTCTTCAATCCATAAAGGATTCAGAAGCTTTGCTCTGACAACCCTTTCTATCTCCTCCTTTATATCTCTTACCTGAGTTTTAGAGATGTCTCTTGTGTCTACAGTGACTATTTCGATGTCCTTTTCTGTAAGACTCCTGACAGCATTGTAGAATCCGCCATGATATGAGTAGTAGCAACAGCATCCAAAAATATCGTGTTCATCGCTCACATGATTTCTGGTAACAATTTCAACTTTTGAAAGATTCAGCATAAGCGTCTCAATTGCCCTTTTGCCGAAATTTCTTCTTGAATAGGAATAACCCGTCCAATAAATCCAAGTTTTTGCGAGATCCTCATCGTTCTTCCACGCAGAAGCCTCAACGGCGAAATTTACTCCGACACCGTAGCTTCCGGGAGGAGAGCAGAATATCTTACTCATCGCAAGTTCTTCAGCCTCTTTTTGATCTATCCCGAACTCCATGAGCTTCGATACATGTTCCAAGTAATGTTTTCTTATGTAATTCATTTCAACCGGTTCATCCAGAACTCCAACTTTTGTTATAGCATCGTCGATTAGATAAATGTAATTGGGAAGCGTATCCCTTATTATGCCGCTCATGTTTATGACACAGTCAATTCTGGGTCGTCCAAGTTCCTCCAGCGGAATGATTTCGATTCCCTTTACAGAGCCATCCAGCTCCCAGACAGGTCTTACTCCGATTAGATAAAGGATTTGAGCAAGCTGTTCTCCATCAGCTTTGTAAGCGTCTATACTCCAAACAACGTGTCCTATACTTTCGGGATATTTTCCGTGTTTTTCAAAATAATATCTGAGAACCTTCTTTGCCGTTTCCACGCCAACTTTCCAAGCAGCTCTTGTTGGCAAAATCGTTGGGTCTACAGCATAGAAGTTTCTGCCTGTCGGCAAAACCTCTATTTTACCCCTCGTTATCGCTCCGCTTGCTCCGGGTTCAACAAAAACCGCATCAAAACCTTTAAAAAGCCCCTCATACTCTTTTTCACATTCAATGATTTTCTTAGCCACTTCCAGCGCTCTCAAAAATGCCTCCTCAACCTTTTTATCATTTTTACCTATTTTCAGCTTCTGCATATCTCTCACCCAGAAGATTTTCAATCTCAGAATTGACAACCTCGACAATTCTACCTTCTAATTCGGGATTCTTCAAAACCTTCTCAATCACTTTAATTGCAATTTTCCTAAGGATTTCGATTGTTTCGGAATTCGTCAGACCAAATTCGTTTGTCTTAAGCGGTTCGGTTCTAAGTTCATCATAATCCAGCCCCAAGTATTCTGCAAGCACCCTTATTATTGAGGGGAAGCTGTGAGAATCGTAGTTCATAGTGGTAACAACATAATCTGCAAGTTTTGAAGGATCTCTGGTAGGATTTCCGAATATATGAAGACCCAGATTTATCTGACTCCCTCTGACAGCTTCAACGTATCTGTGAATATCTTCAATTGTTGTTTTATCCTCCCTTACGGGAATGTTGTTTTTCTTTGCAACCTCTATTATCTCTTTAAAGATTATTTCGGCCCTTGTAAGGTCTCCACTCTGTTTGGCCTTTGCATATTGATTAAGAAGGAAATCAAGTTCGTCGAGAACTTCCGCCATTGTCATCGGTGGATATAGATGATCCACTATCGTTGCATAGCTTCTTCTTTTCGCTATAACTCCTTCCATTGGGTTGGAAACGATGTAAATGTATAGGTGCGGAACATCATCTATGCTTATTTCTGGCCAGCAGCTCGGTGAAAGGCCAACCCCCTTTCCGGGACGAAATTCGAGATAACCATGTGTTCCAAAATGCAGGATTAAATCAGCCTTGAAAACCCTTGTAATCCAGCGATAAACGGCAAGCCATTGATGGGGTGGTGATACCTTCGGATCATGCAGAATTCTGCAAACTTTTCCATCACACATAGCCCCTGCACAACCAAACTTTGGTTGTGGGGTTATGAAAACATTGCCAAAAAGTATTCCAGGTATTACGAATCTTCCTTCATAAACCATTCCGACGAGATCCTTCTGAACTCTTCTATTCAGAACATCTGAAGGACTTCCCCAGTATTCTATCATCCTATTTTTCACATCTTCTGGAAGTTCCTCGAACCATTCCAGATATGTTCTCTCATCAACAAATGCAACCGCACCTCCTCTTCTGACTATTTCCTCAACCGAAGTCCATCTGAACTCACTTATAGCCTTTCTTTCCAAGATCAAATCTATCAGCTCTTTTCCATTCCCTGGAATTTTATCTCCCACATTGTATCCAAGTTCCTTCAATCTTTGTAGAAGCTTTGCAACAGATTCGGGAACATCAAGTCCCATTCCAACTGCTATGCTTGCCTCCAGCCCTTTGCATGGTGGATTTATCAAAATTATTGCGATTTTTCTATCTTTCCTATCTTTCAACTTCAGTTCTATCCATTTCCTCACCCTTCTTGCTATATACTTTGCATGCGGTCTGTATGGTTCGTAGATCTTTGCACCATTCTCAATCCTTGTCCCAGCTACAAAGATGGGCTCTACTATTCCATCAACTTCCGGCATGATCACTCCATATACTTGAGAGAGGTAATCGAGACCTTCCGGCTCTTTCAGCCACTCTTCAATGCTCTTATGAAATGAGAGAACCAAATCGATTATAGGCACATTTAATTTCTTCAAAAGCTCTAAGTTTGACACTTCAAGTCCTCCGCCTTTGTCTTTGAAATAATTTCCATGATCTAATAGGAAGAAGAACTTTGCACTCAAAATTATGTCGACCAAAGCTTTTCCTTCCTTAAAGAAAAAAGTTCTTATCGAATCCTCAGCAGTCGGAGTTTTCAGCCTATTATCTCGGGATCCATAGGTGAATACAGACAAAACAGACAAACCTTCCTTCTCGAGCTCTTCTATGATTTCATCGATGTATAGGGTATTTCCATAAATCCATTGAGACCTGAAAAATATAATTCCAACAGTCGGGCGCTTCAATTCGTATCTTGATATGTACTCCTCAATGCTTCTGAAAACTCCAAACCTTGGATGGTATATTCCATGCCATGGGACGTCTTCAACAGGCTCCACTTCAACCGGGAGGCCGAGTTTTCTGAGCGCTAAATGGATTAGATTTCTCAAATTTCTTTCCCCTCCAACCTTAAAATATCTTGAGACTTCCAGAATGAATTCATCTTCACCTCTACATAGATCTAAAAGATTTTCCGAAATTGGGGCTATTATCTTTGCTTTGCAATTCTTTAGAGCCTCATGAACAATTTCAGGAAGCTTGTGGGCATATATTGCTACAAAATCGGATTCAATGATCTCCTCAAGATGCTGCTCCGATAGATCGCTGTTTATTGCAAGATACTCGAATCCATGTTCTCCGGCCTCCTCCTTAAGCAATTTAGAAATGAAAGGAAGCCCGGATCCTCCATAACCGATTAGAAAGGATAGCCTCATGGAATCACCCCATAGAACTTCTTAAAGACATCTTTCTGGATTTCTTCAAAATCAAAGGGCAAATCGGGATAATACTTCTTTGCATGCCAGTAGATGAAAAGATGTGCAATTATTGGCTCCCAGCTCGAGAAGAGAATTGTTGATTCCTTGTAGACCCTCTTTTCTTTAACAGCTTTTATCTTAGAGTATGCCGGATTTCCGATTATATCTTCTGGCCCATACTTTGCAGCTCTCCAGATTATCCAAACATCTGGATCAGATTCAACTATGAACTCGGGATTAACGGTAGAGTACGGCTCCGAGATGTTTCTTCCTATGTTTATGCCTCCCGCCAGTTCGATGATCGTATGGGTTATCGTGCTATTGCCAGCTATTCTGTTTTGTTCGCTCCAGCTGTAAACAACCTTTACTTTTCTGTCCACTTTTTCAAGCATTTTCGATAGATTCGATCTTAATTCCCCGAGATACGATACAAGTTTTTCAGCCTCATCTTCCTTTCCAAATATCTTTCCAATCAATCTTATATGTTGATTGTATTCCTCTATGTCGGCTCCTCTAATAACAGCAATGCATATTCCAATAACAGGTATTCCAGCTTCTTCCAGTTTTTTTACGTCTTCAGATCGAGTTTCGTATCCATATTGTCCGCTGCAGTAGTAGGTTATAACAAGATCCGGTTTTAAAGATATTATGGCTTCAACATTCGGTTTGCTACCCGTGCCAACATTTTGTATTTCATCCATTCTGTAAATTTTAGGAATCAATGGATTTTGGAAAGCCCATGCACTTGCTCCCACAACTTTTGTCTCAACCTTCAGCGCCTTCATCAAACTCATGGTCTCTGAATTCAGCACGACGACTCTTTCAACCTTTGAAGGTATAATTACCTCCCTTCCTGCCATATCAATGATTGTCCTGTTCTTCTCTTCTTTTGAGAATTCCTTTGGGGTGGAAATGCAACCGGAAAATGCTACGAGAGCCAACAACAAAGAAAACAAAATTATCGATCTCATTCTAACACCTCCGCAAATATATAATTAAATCCATCAACCCTCAGAATCCTTACATTGATCCCGTAAACCTCTCTCAGAATCTGTTCGTCCATAACCTCATCTGGTTTGCCTATCCTGATAATTCTGCCCCCATTCACAATCGCTATTCTGTCAGAATACATACAGGCAAGGTTTGGATCGTGGAGGGTTATTATTGCAGAAAGTCTCTTTTCTCTGACTATTCTTCTGATTAATGAAAGAATTCTGTGTGAATTTCTGAAATCTAAATGAGAAGTTGGTTCATCTAGAAGCAAAATTTTAGCATTTGTTGCCAGAGCTCTTGCAATGAGAACAAGCTGTCTTTCCCCACCGCTAAGCTCCGTATATGCTCTTTTTGCAAGTTTTTCGATTCCTACAGTTTTCAGAGATTCCATTGCAATTCTCCTATCCCTTTCGCTTGGATGGGAAAACATTCCTAAATGCGGGGATCTTCCGAGAAGAACAAATTCTAAGACTGTATAGGGGAATGGGGGCCTGTGTTCTTGAGGGACGTAGCCCAAGGACATGGCAATTTCTTTTTCACTCAAATCGAAGTAGTTTCTTCCATCTATAAAAACTGTCCCATCCTCAGGTTTCAAAATCCTGTTTATGCATTTAAGGAGAGTTGTTTTTCCACAACCATTTGGGCCAAGGAGTGTGAGTACCTCTTCTTCTCTTAATTCCAGTTCAGCTCCATTAAGGATCAACCTTTTACCATAGCTAAATCTCAGCCCCTCAACCCTTAAAGCCATACTCTCCTCGCCCTCCTTCTAACTAAGAACATAAATACAGGTGCACCGAGAATTGTTGTGAGAACGCTTATCGGTAATTCAAAGCTGAATGCGCTTCTTGCTATATCATCCGCAAGGATCATAAAGCTCGCACCAAGCGAGGCTGAAACTGGAATTACGGTACGGCTGTCAGAACCGAATGAAAGTCTTACAATGTGAGGAATTAAAAGTCCAACCCAACCAATTATTCCGCTTATAGAAACAGCACATGCTGTCATAAATGTTGAAAGAGAGAGAAAGACGAATCTCTCCCTATTAACTTTAACTCCGAGGGCCTTTGCCTCTTCATCGCTAAGGGAAAGAACGTT
>CAYXCK010000029.1:0-14733 GCA_964463575.1 uncultured archaeon | reverse complement strand
CCCAAAACCCGTGATGTTGGGCTCATTTCCAGCTATTCAGGGTTTTGTTCCAAATCCGATACTAAATTCGGAGCCAATACTTCTAGATCCTGCAGAACTCGAGGCAATGAGGCTAATAGACCTGGAAGGTCTTTCGCAGGAGGAGGCTGGGAAGAGAATGGGGGTCTCTAGAGGTACTGTTTGGAGATTGCTAAAAAGTGGTAGAAGAAAAGTTGTACTGGCATTAATAGAGGGAAGACCAATCGCGATTTTTCCGAGCTTTGCAAATACGGAAGGCGAACTATCCCGCCCTTAAAGGCGAAGCTTCCGGCATTAATGGGGTTCCAGCTATAAAAAAGAACAGTCTGCTTCCTCACATTGGCGTGATTTGATGTTTTGAATTTCATTCCAATTTTTCGGAAGCAACTTTTTAAGTTTCCAACTTTGCTGGATTCGCCCAAATTCAAAAGAACTTTTAAACTGCGGGTTAAAAATTTTCTATGTATTCACTCGTATGCATTGAATGCGGAAGGAAAAACGATGAGAGCCGCTACACTTGCGAATGCGGCGGTCTCCTTGAGGTTAGATTCAACCTCAGTGAAGTCGAAGTCGACTTCAAACTCGACGGAAGGGAAATGAGAGTATGGAAATACAGATCGCTACTTCCGATCAAGTCAGAACCGGTTACGCTAAAAGAGGGCGGAACGCCTCTTTACAGACTTGAGAGACTCGAAAAGGAACTAGGAATAAGGAGAATTTACGTAAAGCATGAAGGTCTAAACCCCTCAGGTTCCTTCAAAGATAGGGGTATGACCGTTGGAGTTACCAAGGCATTGGAATTAGGAAAGAGGGCCGTAGCCTGCGCTTCAACCGGAAATACTTCAGCATCGATGGCAATGTACGCCGCAAAGGCTGGACTCAAGGCATACGTTCTCCTACCAGCCGGAAAGGTTGCTTTGGGGAAAGTTGCCCAAGCTTTGATGCACGGGGCAGATGTTATTGGGATAAAGGGCAACTTTGACGATGCATTGAGAATAGTCAGGGAAGTCTGTGAGAGGGCCGGGATCTATCTTCTAAACTCCGTAAACCCCTTCAGACTTGAAGGACAGAAAACGATTGCTTACGAGATAGTAGACGAGATCGGAACTCCTGATGCCGTAATTCTTCCCATTGGAAATGCCGGAAATATCTCTGCAATCTTCAAAGGATTTGAGGAGTTCAGGGAAATTGGACTGATTGACAAAATACCCAGGATGATCGGAATACAAGCAGAGGGGGCGTCACCTGTATTCAGAGCCTTCAGAGATAGGAGAGAGGATGTAATTCCCTTCGAGAATCCGGAAACCATTGCTACAGCAATAAGGATAGGAAATCCTGTGAATGCGAAAAAGGCATTGAGGGCTGTTTACAGATCAGGAGGGCTAGTTGAAGTTGTAAGCGATCAGGAGATCATATCCGCACAGAAAGTCCTAGCAAAAAATGGTATTGGCGTGGAACCGGCATCTGCAGCGAGCTTAGCGGGTCTTATAAAGCTTTCGAGAATGGGAGAAATTGACAGAGATACAGCTGTCGTTTGCATTGCCACTGGAAATCTCCTGAAGGATCCGGAAACGGTTATAAAGGTTTGCGGAGAACCAAAAATGGTTGAGGCAAATGTTGAGAAAGTTATGGCTCTTTTAACTTGAATTTTTTTGCTTCTTTTGATTTCAGGATTTCTATGCCGCTTACTGAGCCTATGAGTTTCTTCACTTTCGATATCACGGATTTTTCATCGTATATCAGAAACCTCGCCGAGCTGATCTCTATTGCTCTACTCAGAATTTCCAGATCCAGCTGCTCAAAAGTGTACTTTGCAAAGTTGTGGCCAAAAGTGAACTCGGTTTCAAGAATTATCTCTGTCTGCCTTGGAACATAGTGAGTCCCCCCTATACCAACGGCAATTTTCCAGTCTGCTTTTTTGCTAACAATTGCCTCAAAAATGGCTTCAGCAACCAATTCTCCGGCTTCTCTATCAATCCATTCTTTTTCCGTGGAGCCTATCTCATAAAAGGCGCTAGGTTTTTTTATTTCAGATGGTCCATGATGTGTCGCTTCAAGTGTTAGCTCGAACTCCGGTTTTTTCTCCATTCTCTTTTTCATCGCTAAAATGAAGTTTTTCATTGTTATCGGAGACGGCTTAGCCAAGCTCCTTGGCTTTCCTCCGTAAGCGTTATTTCCAGGATTTCCGGAAACATGGCAAGTAAAGATTTTCCTTTCATCCTTACTGCTATGCCTAGAAGCAAATAAGATTTCATCGAATTCCAAAAAATTCGAGAGCTTTTCGTCTATGAAGTCTGAGTAAATTAGCCTTTCTTTTATTTCGGCAATGGCAAATTTATCCCCCATATAGAGAACGTAATCGCCAAGAGTTCTTTTTTCGAACTTATCGAAGCTTAAAAGATTGTTTAGTATGTTCACAGAAGCTTTATCTTCCCTGCTTCCAATCACCAGCTTCATACTCAACGAAATTCCTTGAAAGTTCATTAGTTTTAAACTTTTCGCCATTTCCACCACAAAAGGTTTTTGGACTTAAAAACTGGAAATCACAAAGCTTTAATACTTCCTTGTGGAACTATTTTGTGTTAGTGGCGGAAGTGTATGGTGTTTTTATAGCAAGAACCGAATTTTCCGCATCACCGGTAGTTGTTCTTAGGACCGAAGATGGTAGAATTCTTCCCATTTATATAGGCTATGCGGAAGCTGCATCCATCTATTCAGCCTTGAATCGCCTCACTCCTCCAAGGCCGATGACGCATGATCTCCTGGTGGACATAATCTCAAAGCTGGATGCAAAGGTAGAAAAGGTCATAATAGATGACCTTATCGACAATACTTTCTACGCTAGGATAATTGTTAGGAAGAATGATAAAGAAATAGAAATCGATGCTAGACCGAGCGATAGCATTGCTATCGCCTTGCGCGTTTTATGCCCGATTTACGTAGATCCCAGAATACTCGACGAAGCAGGAAGGGACGAAATTCCCCCGAACTTTAGAGATTTCAGCGAATTTGCTTGATTTTTAAAATTCTCATCTTGAAGACGAGCTGTTTTCTGAAATAGAAATAGAGTTCACCGTCTTTTTCAACTATAACCTTCTCGAAATAAGGCTTTTTGTCGAATTTTTCGATCAGATTTTTTGGAACTGCAGAAAAGAAATTGTATCTTTCTCCAATATAAAGAACCGGATCGCAGCTAATTTCGACCTTCCTGATATTGCTAACAGTAAAGAGGAGCTCGGCCTTCTTAACACCATCCGAGAAAAAATTCATTACTGCGGGATTTCCTTTTATTTCCGAGATTAAACATAGTTGATCCGTTCTGAAATCCTTTAGGCTCATTTTTCCCCTTTGAACATACTTCCAGTTCAGGAATCTAGAGAAGGCCTTTGCAAAGGATCTGGTTCTTCTGCTGGGTTTTCTGGATGTCGTAACAATCATAGCTCACATTCCACGAAGCTATCCCCGTTATGTCCGATCAGATTTTTTCCAGATTTCAACGGGATGAAAACATATCCTTCCGCGCCGAACTCACTTGTAACCCTAACCTCTCTTATCTCGGTATTCGAAAGCTTTACCATTAGAAAAGATCCTTTCTCAACCTTTCTGCATTTTGCAAATCTAAAATTAGCCGGCATCAGGTTGTAGCTTTTCCCTATTCTATATCCCACCTCAAATCCAAAGAGTATTTCCTGAAGGGCCTTCGAAAAGAATTCCCACCCCGATTCGACGATAACTTGCTTAGGAAAAGAGGAGAAATAGGACACTATTTCCTCAACGTTTTCCTTCCTATGAACCCAGTCACAACGCTTACAGCTCCAGACGTAATTGCCCTTAGATGAGACCACGAGATCTCCGAATTTATAAATAAAGCAGGGGTAAAAAATGCAGTAGCAGATCGAACAGTCCTGCCCCTCGAAATGACAGGGATAATACGGGCATTCTTCCGCCGGGCCAGAAAGATTGTTCATTGCAGAGAAAAGGTCTATTAATCCCCTTTCGTTCATTCCACCACCCTGGGCAGTATTATTTCCCCCTCACCTTCAACAGAAGAGCCTCTGCCGAGAACAAACTCTCTAACGGTTAAAGCCGAAATAACTGCGTCGACTTCGTCATGAGAGAGTTCCGGTATTTCTATGTACCTCGAAAGCGCCAATCTGATTTCTTGCAATCCCTCCCTTTTTCTCTTTTTCGCTTTCGGAGCTATGTTGAGAAGAACTCTAGAAGCATAAGGATAAACTTCGTAGACTTTTAGACCCATTTTGCGCAAATTTTCAGCAATTTCCATTCCCAAAATTGCAGTTTTTCTGAAAAAAGGTGCACCGGATGGAAAAAGCCTTATCCCAAGCTTTAACAGCTTTTTTTCACATTCCCTAAACATTCCGTTTTGCGGCAGGGTGAGGGGGGCATCTATTCCAGCAGCAAAGGCATTTGATAAATTTTCAATTTCGTAATCCCCGGCGTAAATGAGTTTTTTTTCGTCAATTATGGCCATCTTGCACTTCTTACCAACATCTATGCCTGCAAAAATCATATCAAAACCATCTGTGCATGCGGACAGCCGGAAATAACGAGCACCCTATCCTTGTCAACCAATCCTAGTTTTATCGCAAGATTTACGGCCTTCTCTCCCGTTATATTCGCAATAGTTGCCCTTTTTAAAGCTTCTGCTACTTCTTTTTCTCCGAATTCTTCCTCACCGTAAAAACTCTCCTTAACTTCAAGTTTAAGTTCTCCGTCTCTGAAAATTTTACCAACTAGCTCCGAATCACAAACAGCAACCAGTGTTTCTCCCCGAACGTTGTATATCTTCATTCTAAACATTTTTCACCGGCTGTTTTGCTCCACAGGCCATACAGCGCACGAACTGAACTCTGTCTTCCTTTATCAATTCCGTATCTGGAGCGTTGCATTCTTTGCAGATCACATAAGCCTTGACATATTCGTTTATTTCTTTCTGAAGTTCTTCTTCCGTGAATTTTCCTTGCAAGATGAGCCTTCCATTGTCTATCATTCCGGCTGTACCCAGAGACTTCACCAAGTACTTGTAAAGATGCTCCTCGCTTCTGTTGAGTGTTTTCGCGATCTGGGAAAAATTCCTGAGAATTGTTCTCACTCCCTCCTTCGCAACGCTAACTCTCGGTATTTCGAACCTCTCCTTCCTAACTATCCTCCGCTGTGACAGAACTCCCAGAGCCCTTTCAAGGAGCTTCTCATATTCTTCCATCGTTAAACCTATGATGTGCTAGTATTTAAGCTTCTCGAAAGGATTAAAATTCGCCAAGCTAGGTTGGGATAATGGATATATACATCCTAATAGCAATAACTCTAGGGCTTTCGGCTACCTCGGCTCTTCTGTTTAGAAGAGCGGGCTTTTCTGAAATAGCTGGTTATCTCGCGATTGGCATAATACTGAGCTTCACTCTCAGTGAGAAATTTGTCGAAAACAAAGCCCTTCTAAGCTTCTTCACCGAAATTGCCATAACGCTTCTAATTTTTGAAGTTGGAAGAGAGATAGGAATTAAAGATATAAGAAGACTGAGCTTTCTTCCCGCGGTTATTCTATTTTCAGAATTGGTCGCATCCTTTGCAATCGCCGTCTTCGTTGGGACTATCCTCAAACTAAAAATCTATGAAATTTTTGCTCTGGCAATCATAGGTTCCTTCAGCAGCACTCCAGTGATATACAAAATTCTTGAAAAACTTAAAGTTGAAGAGGACGTTAAAAAGCTCTTATTTACATTAGTAATCCTTGAAGACATTTTTGCATCTCTAATACTGATTTTGATTCCAAATCTCAAGCTTGACAGTTTCAGCTTTCTGAATATAATTCAATTTCTCTTTCTTTCTGCTTCTTTTGCAATTTTACTCCTTCTTCTAGGATTTTTTCTTATCAAGGCTTTCAGGAACCTTAAACCAGACGAGCTGGGAATTGCCATTGCAATCAGCATAGCTTTTCTTTTTTCTGCTCTTTCAAGGAGTTTTATGTTCTCACCAGCTCTTGGAGCCTTCATAGCCGGTCTGGCATTTTCTTCCCATCCAAACAACAAAGAAATAGGGGAAAAGATTAAACCAATAAGAGAGTTCTTTTTGATTCTCTTCTTCACATCTCTGGGTCTAGAGGCGGGATTGTACCTGAGTTTCTCACCTCTAGTAATAATTATGCCACTTCTGGTTGTAACCACCAGATTTCTGTCCATTACGTTTTCAACTTGGGTTTTCAGCAAGAGAAGCCTTCAGGATTCAATTCAGATAGGTCTTATAGGCACCTCTGTTGGGGAATTTAGCCTAGTAATTCTCCACGAAGCTACAAATCTGGGTATAGTAGGGAAAGATTTTCTTTTAATTTCTGCTGCATGTGTGATTTTCGGCACGATTGTTTCATCGAAGCTCAGCTTTAAATCTGAATATGCAGCAAAGCTCTCATCAATTGTACCAATTAAGATCAAGCTATTTGTAGACAATTTATCTGTCAACGTTTTAAGGGTAATTGAAGGAAAAGAGAGCGAGTTTGTAAGACAAATAACATCCATAATATTCCGAAATGTCGTAATTGTGGTGATCGTCTCAATTTTTGGTTCAGCTTCGATTTACTTCTTTAAATCTATTCTTCCACAGCTTAAATACCCGCTTTCCATGATAACCCTGGCCACAATTGTTGCAATAACCTTTCTCATAGCAAAAAGAACAAAGGCACATGCAGAAAATCTGTGCTGTTTGCTGGTTGAAAAAAGAGGCTTAAATCCAGTATTAAAGAAAATTCTGTCAACTACAATATTCTTTTTCATAATGCTCACAAGTATAAATCTAATCCTTATAGTTAGCGGAGAGTTCATCCTACATCTCGTAGAAGAAGTGTTTTCCCTTACATTTGGCCACAGATTTCTTGCTCTTATAACAATCTTGGTTTTTCTTCTGAGTTCTTATTTTATTTACCTTCAGATCCGGAGATTTCCGTTTTAACACCAACTTTCTTGCAATAATCGCTTACCGGACATTCATTGCACAGCGGTTTCCTAGGTAGACAGACCGTTTGCCCAAAACCCACAAAAACGTAGTTTATCCTTTGCCAGAGATCTACAGGAAAAATATTTTTCAGAGCTTCTTCTGTTTCCCTTGGATTTCTTGTATTAACAATTCCGAGCCTGTTTGAAATTCTGTGGACGTGCGTATCAACGGCTATAGCCGGCTTTCCAATATAGGAGAGAAAGATGTTGGCAGTCTTTCTACCTACTCCCGGTAGCTTTATTAGATCCTCAAAATTGCCAGGAATTCCCTTTTCTTTCAGAATCCTTGCAAGCTCCTTTATTCTTCTGGCCTTTACCCTATAAAATCCAACGCTCTTTATCAAATCTTCTATTTCCTCCACGCTCATCTCAGCAAGCTCTTCGAGGCTTTTAGCTTTTGAAAAAAGTCTCTCCACGGCTTTAGCTGTCTGCTCATCTCTAGTTCTAGCACTCAAAATTGTGGCTATAAGAATCTGGTATGGCTCAAGCTTCGCGTTGTGAAGAAAAATAGGGGCCTTTCTTTTTTTTGCTTCTTCCTCCATTTTGTCCAAGATTTCCTTCAGCATACATGAATTCCAACAAGTTTTTTAAAAACTTGTACGACTTTTTAATATGAAGTTCGACTATGCGAAGGCCGGAGTTGATATAAAAAAGGCGGAGAAAGCGATAAGCACGCTTACCAGCATAGTAAAATATAAAAGAAAGGGTTTTGGTGAACCCATTCTGCTTTCCCATTATGCTGGAGTAATAGACTGTGGAGATTTTGGTATTGCGATAACAACCGATGGGGTTGGAACAAAAATCCTTGTGGGAATTGCAATGAAGAAGTACATGACGCTTGGAATCGACTGTGTGGCGGTTAACGTGAACGACCTTCTTTCCATAGGTGCAGAACCTCTGGCAATGGTTGACTACATAGCCATGCAGAGGATAGATGAGGAGATAATAGCGGAAATCTCCAAAGGACTTGAGGAGGGCTGCAGAATTGCAAATATAACGCTCGTTGGGGGGGAAACTGCAACTCTTACCGAAATGATAAACGGATTTGACTTGGCCGGAACGGCGGTTGGATACGTTAGGAAAGACAGAATAATAACCGGAAAAAAAGTCGTTCCGGGGGACATTATAATGGCCCTGCCAAGCTCTGGAATCCACTGTAACGGTTTAACGCTCGCCAGGAAGGTTATAGAAGCAAACGGTCTCAGCTATTTTGACAAATTTGGGGATAAAACAATAGGGGAAGAGCTATTAACTCCCGCAAGAATATACATGGAAGTGCTTGATATAATAAGGGAATGCGAAGTACACGGACTTGCACATATAACCGGCGGGGCGTTCAGGAAGCTAAAAAGGCTCAGAAATGATGTCAGATATGTTATAGATTCCCCACTGAAACCGCAGGAAATTTTCAGGTTCATACAGAAACTGGGAAATGTGGATGAAGTGGAAATGTACAGGACTTTCAACATGGGTATGGGTTTCCTGGTAATAGTCCCCGAAAGTGAGGTTGAGAAAGTGGAGAAATTTGGAGCAAAGAGAGTGGGATATGTTGGGGAAGGAGAAGGAGTATTTGTCAAAGACCTCAGAATCGACTAAGTGCCGGGTCTGCAGATACGAACCGCCCGAATTCGTTTTAAATGCGATAAAACAAAGAATCAGGGAATTCGAAAAACTTGGAAAGAACGGATACGTGAGATTCAAATTTGAGCCTTTTCTCGAATTGGAAATTGATGCAACAATTGAAACTGAACTCGCATTTTGCATATCTACGGCAAACTCATCCGCAAGGGCCGGACTTAAGTTTCAGAAAATGTTAGAGGGAAAGGACTTGTTTGCAATGAGTTTAGAGGATTTCGAAGATCTTTTGAAAAAATCTGGAGTTAGATTTTACAGGAAAAAGGCACTGTATATACGGAATGCAGTTAGAAAGTTCCAAACTCTTTCAATTCCAGAAGATGAGTCCGCCA
Organism: uncultured archaeon; assembly: GCA_964463575.1. Taxonomy (GTDB): domain Archaea; phylum Halobacteriota; class Archaeoglobi; order Archaeoglobales; family Archaeoglobaceae; genus WYZ-LMO2. The sequence goes on along the minus strand of CAYXCK010000029.1, from coordinate 5,744 downwards.
GGGATCTGCTGGTTAAGGAAATAAATGGACTGGGATACAAGGAGGCGAGTCATTTCTTAAGGAATACAGGGAAAGGTGATTTCGCGATCCTAGATAGGCACATTCTGGACTGGCTTGGGATAAAGGAGAGATCTCTCAGCAGGAAAAAATACATTGAAGCTGAGCAGATGATGAAAGAAATAGCAAAAAGAATTGACAAGAGTGTTGCAGAGCTAGATCTCCTAATCTGGAGCCTGAAGACCGGAATGGTTCTAAAATGACTAAGAGAGACCCTTTGCATGCGAGAGTATGTGTCTAACAGATCCCTTTATTATTTCCAAACCAAGTTTTACTGCTTTCTTCGATCCGGGGAGACAGAATATTACTTTTCCATCTACTATTCCCGCAGTGGCCCTTGAGAGAATGGCGGAATAACCAATTTCATCGAAGCTCTTTATCCTGAAAATCTCTCCAAAACCATCTATTTTTTTGTCAAAAATGTCTTCCAGAGCTTCAATTGTTAGATCCCTTGGATTTAAACCCGTTCCTCCGGTTATAATGCATACATCAGCCTTTTTCAGCATTTCAAAAACCGCGGATCTTATCTGAAAGACATCATCGGAAACCAGACAATAATCAACAGCTTTTTCCCTAAATTCCTCCAATATCAGTCTTCCAGATTCATCATCCAATGGAATGCTCTCAACACCCCTCAGGCTTCCGTATTTCCTGAATCTCGAGGTTGAAACTGTTATTATTGCCACCCTGAAATCGAATTCCTTCTCATGCATTCAGAACCACCTCTCGAGCGTGAACTGAGATGGCTTAAACTTCAGTTTTTCAAGTGCCTTTTCAACCCTTTCTCTGCTAAAATCGTGCTCCTCGCAAAGCATTTCAATAACTTTTTCCCTGTTTGCCTCCCTGAACTCGATTTTGTAGTCTCTTGTGATTTTTGGATCCAGGAAAAAGTTTCTGATTTCCTCGAGGTTTTCTATTTCGGCTTTCAGAACCTTCAAAGTTCTGAAGATATCGCCGTACGTCTTTATATACTGATACGCTTTTTTAGCACCAATCCCCTTGATTCCTTCGTTATAATCCGTTCCTACGAGTATTGCGATATCTACGAGTTGCTCCCTAGTAATTCCAAGCTTTTTAAGATTTTCAGATAGGATTATAATTTCCGGATTAATGTCTACATACACGTTCTTCCCCGGAAGCTTCCTTTTTCCAGTTATTGCGAGATTTCTCGCAAGTCTCGGACCTCCAAAAAGCAGTGAGTCATAATCCTGGCTTCCAACGTAGTCTGCATCTCCGTTTGAAACCATAAAAGCTGCCTGCGCTTCGCCCTCACTTGGAGCTTGAACAAAGGGTATGCCCATGTACTCGAGGAGTTTCTTGGAGCTCTCGATAACGTATTCGTCAACCCTCGCGGAAGCTTGCGCATATTTCTTTGCATATTCTTCCCCAAGCTGGACAGCCATTGCCCACTTTTCTTCAGCTTCAGCTCTTTTCTTCTTTCTCTCCTCTATTTCCGCCTTTTTGAATTCTGGCGGTTCTCCGTCAAAGACAAAAATCGGCCTTATTCCTAGCTCAAACATGTTCGTTACCCTGTAAAGTATACCAGAGAGATGAGAAGTTATTCTGCCCTGTGAATCCTTCAAAGGAGTTCCATCGGGCTGTCTAATCGTTGAAAGAAACTGATAAAGAGTGTTAAACGCATCTATTGCAATTTTCTTACCTGAAAAGCTTGAAAGTTCTACTTCCTCCTTCTCAAGCAATTCTCCTATATCGGCACCCATAGAGTCTGTACCTTCAAAATTTTTTAAGCTTTTTTAATCGTGAAGCGAAAGAGTCTAATAGAGCTGAAATAATTCCCTTTCAGATGATAGCGATAATAAACTACGGGGTCGGAAATCTTAAAAGCATTCTAAAAGCCGTGGAAGCCGTTGGTGGAATGGCAAAGGTTACCTTCGATTCTGAAGAGATCAAAAGGGCGAATGGAGTTATTTTGCCCGGAGTTGGTGCTTTCAAAACGGCAATAGGCAAGCTCAGAACAATCTGGCATCAGATTGCCGATATTCCAAAACTCGGAATATGCCTCGGAATGCAACTGCTTGCAACAAGAAGTTATGAAAATGGCGTTCACGAAGGCATGGATGTGATACCTGGGGAAGTTGTCAGATTTCCCAACTATGTGGGTAAAGTTCCACACATGGGCTGGAACGAGATAAGAATCAAAAAAGAGAGCGAGCTCTTTGAAGGGATCGAGAACCATAGTATGTTTTACTTCGTGCACTCATACTATCTCCAGACAGCCGAGAGGTACATTGTTGCAGAAACTGATTACGGTATAAATTTCCCCTCAGCCGTTGAAGCCGGGAACAACTACGGTGTCCAGTTCCATCCTGAAAAGAGCGAAAAAACCGGATTAAAGATTCTTGAAAATTTTCTTAGAATTGTAAAAACTTAGATTTTGCACTAGGCCCTTATGAGAGGAGGAAGAAAAATACAAAACTGCTCCTAGGGAATCTATAGAAATTATACAGGATAAGCCTCTTCGGTTTCTTTTCCGAGGAACAGACCGATAAAAACTTTTTTAGCGCATCAGTTGGTGAAAAAGCTCTAAAAGCATTTCTGTATACAAAAGGAGAAGAAATAGTCCTCAGCAATTCAATAGAGAGACTATGCAATCTTTGTTCTAAATACAATGCAGAATTCAGTGAAAAATGAAAAGAGGGGCAATACTTGATGACCACTCCACAACAAGATATCCAAACAGCATTCCAGACAGCATTCCCGCAAGGATTTATACGAGAAAAGTAGGTCTTGAGTTGGCAGAGGAAATATTAGAATTCGTTAAAACACACTAGGATTTCACCAGATTCCATAAATCTCCCTACCGCAATTGAAGCATTTTCCTTCTCTAATTCTGTTTTCAAGGACGCTATACGAATATCTTCTTACCAGCATCTCACCGCAATTCGGGCAGTAGGTGTTTTCAAACCTGTGCCCGGGAACGTTTCCTATGTATGCATAGCTTATCCCATTATTCCTTGCAATTTTCACCGCTTTTTCTAGGATTTCGACTTTTGTCGGTTCCCTGCGATACATGAATGCGGGAAAGTATCTTGTGAAGTGTATGGGAACTTCGCTGCCAAGGAATTTAAGATGCTTTTCAACAACTTCCTCAATCTGGTCCTCGTTTACCCCAGTAACAACGAGATTAACTATTTCCACATGGATTCCCAACCTCAATGCTTCTCTGGCCGTCTTCCATGCAAGATCCTTAGCATCTAGCATTTCGTACGTTTTCTTTCCTCCTTTTATATCAACCTTAAGAGCATCAAGTCCGGCTTTTCTAAGCTCTTTTAGGGCTAAAACGCTCATATATCCGTTTGAAACCATGGTGTTCATCAATCCTCTCTCTTTTGCGATTCTGAAAACGTCGAGCAGAAATTCAAAGAGTAACGTTGGCTCATTCAAACTCGCGCATGTGCTTATATCCCCGCAGAGAATTGCCCTTTCAACCACTTCTTCGGGTCTGAAATGCATTCCGTTAGGCAGAGCTCTTGATAACCTCCAATTCTGGCACCAAGGGCAAACAAAATTGCAGGAATAAGTTGAAAAGGTCATGCTCGTACTTCCAGGTTTGAAGTGGTAGAATGGTTTTATTTCTATTGGCCTGCTTTCAAGGGCGCTGAGCTTTCCATACGTTAGACTGTATAGTTTTCCATCTTTGCATACCCTAACCTTGCAGAAGCCTTTCTCGCCTTCTCTGATTCTGCAGAATCTATAACATAACTGGCAAACAACGCAATCCCTGAGCTTTCTGTAAAGCTTGGCTTCCTTCATGCTTTTATCTTCGCAACCTTCCTTATGAAGCTGATGTCTTCAGCTGTTATCCCCTTTATAAGTAGCATTATTGCAGAATACACAAAAACACAAACAGGAATGACCAAGAAGGGATGAAGGTTCGATCCGATCATTGCCATGAGAATTGCAGAAATGGTTGGCTTTAATATATGCTCCAGGTTCGGAAATATGTGGAATAACTTGGCGCAGATTAATGCCAGCATTGACCAGTAAATTCCATTTGAAACAACAGTTGCAACAGCCGCACCTTCTATGCCATAAATGGGAATTAGAAGCCAGTTCAGGAAAACATTGATCATCATTGAAACAGCAAGCGGATAAAAATTCAGCTCGGGCTTTTCCTTGCTGCTGAAAATGCTACCATATATTCCGAAAATCGGAGATAAAAGCAAGAAGGAAAGTATCCTCATAGCATTTAGTCCTCCAGCATAATCGCTCCCGTAAGTAAAAAGGAAAATTTCCTTTGAAATCATCGCAAGCCCGACTGCTGAAGGTATGCAGAGAGCTGAAGAATACTTGAAAGCCCTGTAAAAGGCCAGATTCAAATTTTCTCCTTCAAGTTTTACAAAAACAGGCAGAAAAACTGCTGGAAAAGATACCAATCCAATTACCGCAGAAACTATGCTGAAGGCAGCCCTGTAATATGCAACCTCCTCCGAAGGCAGGAAATATCCTATCATGATAACATCAACATTGGCAAAAATGAGCCATGTTAAAGAAAGAATTGCCGTGAAGACTATGAATCTGAATACTCTCGACTTACGAAAGCTTTCCTCGCCATAAAACAGGAAATCGAATTTTCTAACATAGTTGAAGCTGAAAAGAAGAGAAATTAGAGAAGAAATTACCAGTGCTAGAATTGCTCCATAGAGGGATAATCCGACGCTGACCAGCAAAAGGGTGAGGAAAAGTTTAGAAAAACCAGAGACCATGCTGTTCAGCAGGTTTATTCTGAAATCGTTCAGGGCATTTGCCATGGAATTCAACAAACTTGAAATGGAGGAGAAGAATAGAAAGAGGGAAAGAAGCTGAAGCGGAGTTGCAAGAGGTTTTTCAAAAAAATCCGAAATTGCACCTGAAACAGAAAAAGCGAGCAAAGCAGCAAAGGCGGATAACAAAATCTTGGTTTTTAACAAAAATTTTGAATAGCTTCCGGCGAGATTCTTATTTTCTCGAGATACGGCATCTGCTATGTATCTGGTAGCGGCGGCGTTTATCCCAAGATCTGCCAGAATGGAGAAAAGGTAAATCAGAGACAAAGAGAGGGAATATATTCCAAAAAGTTCAGGCTTCAAGGCTCTCGCGAGAAAAATAACCACAATCAACCCAGTTAAATTTGCCACCAGCGTCGATGAACTATTGTAGATGACATTTCTGAAGACCCTTTGTGCGAGCACTTCGTCTCCCCTCTCTAAAGAGCGAGTTCTCCTTTAAATATCCTTTTCAAGGATTCAATCCACGACCGGGGTTCTTTTTGGCCGTGGAAAGCATGAGATCTATGATTTTTAAAATATAGACTTATAAATCTTTCGCCATATTTCAAGCCGCTACGCTAAAGACAGGGGTTATGGGAGAGATTGAAATATTAATCGGACGTGGGTTCAGGTCTCAACGAGAAAAGAAAGGGTTTTCTTAGACTCTTGGAGATTGTTATCGAAGAAAAATCTCTAAAGGATAAGCTGATGAGGGGTCCAATCAAGATTTCAAGGCTTTTGAATCCCAAGAGCTATGTAAGTCCATTTAAGATTAAAATAGCTTAGAACCCCATTCTAAATAAGAAAAGGAAATAATGGAGAGAGCTATCTTGCCTTTTCAAAAATCATTTCTTATCGATCTTTTTTCTGACCTCCTCTCCGCCCTAAAGGGCAAAAGTTTCCGCATCTATTCGGGAT
>CAYXCK010000028.1:8914-15244 GCA_964463575.1 uncultured archaeon | reverse complement strand
GGAACAACAACTTCGGAGTAGTCTTTATCATCCCTCCTCCAATAAAGGCCGCAATAACAACGACCGAATTCCTTTATGTCTTCATCTGCATAAACACATGGGCAGATTATTAACTTGTCTATTTCTCTCTTCCCAGTCGGAAGCCTACAAGGACAAATTGCAATACCGTATTTTCTTTTATTTTCAATAAGTCCTTTAGCAAAGTCTTTCAAAAGTTCCCTATCTGGATTTAATTTCCAACCTTTTCTATTTGCAACCTTCTCGAATATCTCCAAATACTTTCCAACTTCAACTTCCATAAAATTCCAAATATTCCAATAATAATTAACCTTTGCAGTTTTTAACTGCGATCCCCATCACCCTAAAAATTTTTTAAACTCACAAAAAATTTAGAACATGCTCCGAATAGTCAATCTTAGTGTTGAAGTTGATGGGAAAAGAATACTAAAAAACGTCAACTTATACATCAAGAAGGGTGAAACTTTCGCACTTTTTGGACCAAACGGAAGTGGAAAGTCTACACTACTTAATGCAATAATGGGGAATCCAGCATATAAGATAGTTGGGGGGAGAATAATATTCAAGAAGACAGATATTACCAATTTGCCCCCCGACGAAAGAGTTAAACTAGGAATAGGAATGGCCTTTCAGCATCCTCCAAAAATAAGCGGGGTAAAACTGATCGATGTGCTTAGATACTGTACAAGGCTTTCCGGAAGAGAGAACATGATCGAGGAGTTTGCAAAAAAGCTCAAGATGACCGAACATTTGAGCAGATCTGTAAATATGGGTTTTTCCGGTGGAGAAGTGAAGAGAAGCGAAATTCTCCAGCTCATGTTGATGAATCCAGACTTTATTCTGCTTGACGAGCCGGACAGTGGAGTCGACTTAGAAAACATAGCGATAGTCGGTGAAGCGATAAGAGAACTGCTTGAAAGAGATAAAGAAGAAAGGGAGAAATCCGGAATTATAATAACACATCAGGGACACATCCTTGACTACGTAAGTGCAGATTACGGTGTTATACTCTACAATGGGAAAGTCGCATGTGTCGGCGATCCGAAGGATATCCTCAATCAAATTAGGAAGAACGGTTATGAGGGGTGTTTGGCAAAATGTCTGAAGGATATGATCTAGAAGTCGATAGAGAAAAACTCAAAGAAGTGGGAATCGAACTGGATCCGTCAAAGCGATCTGGAACATTTTTGCAGAGAGACCAAGAGGTAAAAACATTCGCCACTTTCTTCGAAGGCTTGGAAGTTATGAGCATTAGGGATGCGATGAAAAAATATGAATGGGTAAAGGATTACTTCTGGAAGGTATTAAACAAAGAACAGGATGAATTCACGAGAGAAGCCGATTCAGAAGATGTAAACGGCTATTTTATAAGGGCTCTCCCCAATGCAAAGATAGAAATTCCCGTCGAAGCTTGCCTTTATTTACACAGAGTCAGGAAACAGAAGGTCCACAACATAATAATCGCCGAAGAAGGTTCCGAACTGAACATAATAACCGGTTGCACCTCGCATCCATCCGCGATAGGCATGCATATCGGTGTTTCAGAATTCTTTGTTAAAAGAAGTGCAAAGCTCACTTTTACGATGATTCACAGTTGGCATAACAACATAGAGGTAAGACCGAGAAGTGCAGCTATCGTCGAGGATGGTGCAACATTCATAAGCAATTACATCCTAATGAACCCCGTAAAGCTCGTGCAGGCCTATCCTACTGCCTACGTTCACAGAGATGCAAAAGCCATATTCAGTAGCGTAATAGTTGCACTAGAGGGCTCAACTGTCGACTTGGGTTCAAGAGCTATCCTTAGAGAAAAGGGAGCGGCTGCAGAGATAATTTCGAGAACAATAAGCAAGGGGGGGAAGATATTTGCAAGAGGACAGATAATAGGAGAGGCTGAAGAAGTGAAAGGTCATTTAGAGTGCAAGGGCTTGATTTTATCGGAAAAAGGTGAAATAACGGCAATTCCAGAACTCATTGCAAAAAAACCAAACCTAGAACTGAGTCACGAGGCAGCAATAGGAAAAATCGCGGAGGATGAAATTTTCTATCTGATGTCGAGAGGTATGAGTAGAGATGAAGCTGTCTCAGCAATTGTAAGGGGTTTTATGGAGATAGAGATAAAGGGTCTACCTGAAGCACTAAAGAGAGCGATAGACAAGGCAATTGAAGACATGAGGGGTGCTCTTTGAACGCTCTCATCGAGCTGAAGTGTAGCAGAGAAATTTTTATGGCTATAAAGCCTGAAGAAAGAAGTTCTTTAACTGACGCAAAGATTTATCAATCTGAGGATAAGATTAGACTCGAAATAAAAGCTAACTCAATATCGGATTTAAGGGCAGCTCTAAATTCGTGGCTAAGAATAATAAAAATGTGTCAGGAAATAGAGGTGTTGATATGAGTGAGTTGCCTCCACAGGTTCAAAACCTGATCGCACAGCTCCAACAGGTGCAACAGCAACTTCAGCTCGTAATAACTCAAAGAGCTCAAATAGAGGCAATGCTTGAAGAAACTAAACAGGCCCTCGAGGAACTTCAGAAAGTGGACGAGAATACACCGATATACAAAACTGTGGGAAGTATCCTTGTAAAGGAGAGCAAGGATAAAATTGTAAAAGAACTGACAGAAAAGGCAGAAAGTTACGATATAAGAATTAAAACGCTTGGAAGGCAAGAAGAGAGGTTAAGGGAGAGATTTGCAGAATTACAAAAGAAAATCCAGACCCTAATAGGGCAGCAGGCTGGTTAAACTTTTGTTTTTAATAATACCACGTAATGGTAAGGCAGATCCACAATTTTTAAAACATCAAAGTCGCAAAGGGATAATAAATCGTCCAGAGATATTCTATCCTCAATAGGGGGCCCAAATTCTGAGAACACCTTCTTCCACTCTGCAACTAGAACGTAGCTTGCATTTCTAGCCCAACAGAGGTATTCCTTGGGATTTTCCATCTCATGAAGAACGTTTGAAAAAACTACAAGATCTATTTTAAAATCCACTTCTGGCGGTTTTTCGGAAATTATTATTCCAACATTCGAAACTCCATTTTCTTTCAGCCTTTTACTAAGAATTTCCGCTATTTCATAGTTTATTTCGACTGCATATACTCTCTTAAACATCCTAGAAATAGGAATCGTCAGGTAACCAGTACCAGCTCCGATATCGAAAGCAACTTCTTTTCTTATTTTTACCCCATCCAGAATTCCGAGGACTTTTTCAGGAGGAAAGAACTTTCTTCTCTCCGGAGAATCCAAAAGGTGGACATCTTTGGCATTAAACTTATGTGTCATATTACGATTTGCTTTAAAAAAGATTAAAAGGTTTTGACAATTATTAATCAAAATTTAAAAAACAACAAAGCTTAAATATAATCAAACCGCCAAAAAGTTGATATCTGTTCAGGGTGGTCTACATGGAGAGAGCAGAAATTCTCAAGCAAATTAAAGAGGCAGAGACAAAAGTTGAAGAGATGATAAAAAACGCAGAAGAGAGCAAAAAGAAAGCCATAGCAAATGCAAAAGCTGAGGCAAAGAAGATTTTAAGCGATGCTGAAGCTGAAGCTGCGAAGATAAAAAAAGAAATTCTCGAAAAAATCAAAGCGCAGATCGAAAAAGAAAAGGAGGAAATAAGGAGCAAGAGAACAAAAGAAATAGCTGATTTTGAAGCAAAGGGAAAAGCAAATATAGTTAAAGCTGTGGAATTTTTGTATAAAGAATTCTTAGGGATGATGGGGCATGCTTAAGCCGGAAAAAATGGTTAAGGTTGCGGTTGTAGGGGCCAAAGAAAAACTAGAAATGGCCTCAGAAATTCTATACAGGCTTAACATGCTCCACATCGAAACTGTTAGCGAGGATGAACACTTTAAGCTCGGATCTCCGTTTGAGAAAGCGGGACAGGCTTCCAGAGCACTACTGCAGCTAAGAAGCTATATTTCCTATTTAAAACTGGATCCTTCAAAGATTTCAGTTAAGAAAAAATTCAAAAAAGCTGAAATTGAAGAAAAACTCAGTAAAAAGCTCTCTGAATACCAAGAACAAATTGGATTGAGATTGGATGAAATAAAGAAAATAAACGATACTCTAAAGGCAATAGAGACGGAAATGGCAAATCTTGAACCACTGAAATTGCTCGAAATATCCCCGAAATTATTGAAAGGGTATAAGTCGATAAGGTGCTTTGTAGGTCTGATAAAAGCCGATCCAAGCGAAGAGCTAAAAAAGGTTACAAGTGATTTTGAGATTGTACTTAAGAAATACGAAGATGTCTACGTTACTGCAGTATTTGTAAGGGCCGAATATGGAGATGAGTTCCTAAGGATTTTACAGGGCTACGGATTCAAAGAACTTCCAGTACCTGACATTGAAATCGATGCAAAAATTTCTGAACTTGAAAAGAAAAAAGAGGAGCTATCTAAGAGGAAAGATCAGCTAGAAACCGAAATCGAAGATTTAAAGGTGAAAGAATCGGAGCTACTTTTAGCAATCGAGGAGTACCTTTCTTCAGAAGTTGAAAAAGCGGAGCTCCCGATAAAAGCTCTAATTTCTAAACACACCTTCGTGCTTGTTGGTTACATTCCTGCCAAGGAATTCGAGAAGTTCAAGAAAGAACTAGACAGTAGAGGATTTGTGGTTGAACAACTGAGCTTTGAGGAACATGAAATACCTCCAACGAAGTTGAGCAATCCGGGATACACTAGGAACTTCGAAATACTGGCCAAAACATACGCAATACCAAGATACAAGGAAATAGATCCAACCTTCATAATGGCCATATTCTTCCCGGTGTTCTTCGGGCTAATGCTCGGAGATGTCGGTTACGGCCTGCTTATTCTGCTTACCGCACTATACTTAAAGAGAATATTCAAAACCGAGGGCTGGCAAAAGCTCCTGAACATAGGAATTATCAGCGGCATAACATCGATAATCTTCGGCTTCATATATGGCGAATTCTTTGGCCCATTCGTAATACCCGGCATAGAGCATCCACAGGAGGTTCACTTCTTGGGCGACTTTCTAGCTTCTCTCTACACCTTCAATCATGGACATCCGCTCTTCGATAGAGTTGAAGAGTTCGGAGTGAAAGCTTTGTTGTTCATAGTTTTGATGATTGGCATGATAAAGATGCTCTGGGGCTTCTCCATGGGATTCTACAATGTCTATGTGGAGCATGGATTAAAAGAGGCCATCTATGAAAAAGGTTGCTGGGTCCTAGGAGTTCTGGGCCTAGTTTGCATAATTCTCGGATTCTCATACAACCTTGGAATTTTCACGTCTTATCCGCCAACTGGATTCGGAAAGATTCTGCCAGAAAACCTATACGTCTTCGGAAGCACAGTAACAGAGGCGAGGGCGGTTCCATTACCGATTCCGGGCCTAGTAACAGGCTGGGAGATGGGTCTAAATTACTTCTATCTAGCAGCTTTACCGCTGATTCTGATCTGGCTTGTTATATTCTTAAAAGCGGAGATCCCAAAGATGGGAATATTTGGTACGATAATGGCAGTTGAACTTCTTACATGGTTCGGCCAGATAATCAGCTATGCCCGACTTCTGGCAATTGGACTTTCATCTGTTTACATAGCATTCGTAATAAACTACATCGGTCTAAAACTTGGCTTTGAGCCTGGTATAGCGATCCTTCCGCTTGCAATAGTGATAATGTTAATAGGACATGGGGTCAACTTCCTGCTGGGAATATTGGATCCGGGCTTGCAGTCATTGCGTTTGCACTACGTTGAGTTTTTTACGAAGTTTTTTGAAGGTGGTGGGAGAGAATATACGCCCTTTGGGCGGGTTAAGAAATTTATAGAGGAGGGGGGTGAATAGAATGGCTGAGGCGTTGATTAGTGATGAAGCTTTCATTAAGGGTTGTGCGGCAATAGGGGCTGGATTGGCAGTCGGATTGGCAGGAATTGGTGCTGGTGCTGGTGAAAGCGGTATCGGTGCTGCTGCTGTGGGAGCAATAGCTGAAGATAGAGGCTTCCTGGGTCTTGGTCTGCTGTTCACGGTTATTCCAGAAACAATAGTGATCTTCGGTCTAGTCATAAGCTTCATATTGATGTTCGCATACGGATGATAGGCGAAAAACTGGTAATCAGAATAGCAGAGAGGCTGGGAAGTGAAAAGAACGTAGAACGCTTTGTAAAATACTACTGGCTAGTTTCAACTCTTAGACTGGCATTAGGTGCCAGTATAGCAATTCTGATCCTACTTTTTGGATGGGAATTTAGAGACACCGTAAGGTGGATCGACGCTTTACTTGGGGGTGAATAGAATGGCTGAGGCGTTGATTAGTGATGAAGCTTTCATTAAGGGT
>CAYXCK010000028.1:0-8814 GCA_964463575.1 uncultured archaeon | reverse complement strand
GGGGGTGAATAGAATGGCTGAGGCGTTGATTAGTGATGAAGCTTTCATTAAGGGTTGTGCGGCAATAGGGGCTGGATTGGCAGTCGGATTGGCAGGAATTGGTGCTGGTGCTGGTGAAAGCGGTATCGGTGCTGCTGCTGTGGGAGCAATAGCTGAAGATAGAGGCTTCCTGGGTCTTGGTCTGCTGTTCACGGTTATTCCAGAAACAATAGTGATCTTCGGTCTAGTCATAAGCTTCATATTGATGTTCGCATACGGGTGAATGTAATGCCACTCGATAGTGTGCTTAAAGAAATCAAGTTAAAAGGTGAAGAGGAAGTTAAAAGGATCGAGGAGGAAACCAGGAAAGAAGTTGAAAAGATTATTAGTGAGGCAAAAGCAGATGCGGAGGCTTTGTTAAAAAAAGCTAAAGATGAGGCGGAAAAAGAGGGGGAAGCTTTAAGGAAACAGGAAATTTCGAGCTTAAACCTAGAAATGAAGAGAACGCTACTCGCGAAACAGAAAGAGATCACTGACGAAGTATTCAAACTTTTGAGGAAAAAAATAGCGGAGATGGACGACAAGACTAGAAAGGAGATAATTAAGACACTAATCGAGAAAAATGCCAAAGACAACATGAATCTCTATGTAAGAAAGGAAGACGAAAAAATAGTAAAAGAAGTCTTAAAAGAGCTTAAAATGCATCTTAAAATAGCCGGACACGTATCCGCCCTCGGGGGTATTATCCTCGAGGACCCAAGCGGGGAGGTGAGGATAAATCTAACGTTCGACGAGCTTCTCAATCAGCTGTACGAAAAGAAACTCAACGAAGTTGCCAAGGTCCTATTTGGGTGATGTAAATATGATTTCAAGGACAAAGGCTGCATACGCGTACATCGTAGCGAGGACAAAGGTAATGAAAAGTAAACTTCTAAAGCCAGAAGATTTCAGGAAGTTACTTAACATGGGTTTTGATGAAATAACAAGATTTCTTGAAGAGACAGAGTATAAGAGAGAGATTGACGAAATGGCCTATAAATACACGGGTCCGAGGCTACTGGACTACGCTCTACTTACAAATCTGGCCAAAACATACAGAAAGATCTACAGCGTTTCTTTCGGGGATGCAAAGAATATGGTTGGACAGTATCTGAGAAGATGGGATGTGTGGAATATAATAAACATCTTGAGAGGTAAAAATGCAAACCTACCCAACGATGTAATAGAAGAGACGCTTGTGCCGGCTGGTGAATTTAGTTCCGATTACCTCCGGACATTGATAACCAAGGAAATAAGTGAAATCGTTAAAGAGCTCGAAGGGACACCCTATCACGATGCTCTATCCAAAATAGGAAGTGCTCCTATGAACGTTGTCGAAGATGAGCTTTGGAAGGCCTACTACAAGACCCTGCTCTCGATAAAGGCAAGCGATTTTGAGAGCAGAGTATTTATGAACTTCGTGCGAATGGAGATAGATCTTAGAAACGCTAAAACCCTGCTCAGGCTTAAAGCCGAAGGTGCCACAACTGAGGAAATTATTGCCCGAATAATTCCGGGAGGATATGAACTGACAGAAGACGAGGCAAGAAAACTGGCGACTATGACTTTTGATGAAATGGTGAAGGCAATGGAAGGCTTTTGGTTCTGGAAGGTTTCAAGCATTTCCGATCTAGCAAGAACTGAAATTGAGTTTGACAAAATTTGGATAGAAACAATTGCAAAAAGGGCTAGCAACTATCCTCTGAGCATTCTGCCGGTTCTTCAATACATAGTGCTGAAGAAAGTTGAAGTTGATGACCTCAGAATACTTGGTTGGGGAAAGTGGTACGGATTGCCGAATGAGGAAATAGAGAGACAGATGGTGATTCTATGAAGATCGCTGTTATAGGGGACATGGATTTCGTAACGGGATTCATGCTGGCAGGAATAACAGACATCTACGAAGTGAAGAGTGATGAGGAAATAGTCAAGGCTGTTCAGGATGTTTTAAAGAGAAAAGATATTGGTGTTGTTGCTATAAAACCCGAATTCTTGAAAAAACTCCCCGTTGCGCTGAAGAGGGAAATGGAGAGAAGAGTTGAGCCTATATTTATAGCGTTAGGCGCAACTGGGGGTGTTGAGGAGATTAGGGAGAAAATTAGAAAGGCAATAGGTGTTGACCTATGGAAGTAAGTGTTGGTGAAATATTTAGGATTTCCGGACCTCTTGTTGTTGCCGAAGGTTTGAAAGCGAGGATGTATGATCTTTGTAGGGTTGGAGAAGAGAAGCTGATGGGAGAGGTAGTGGGGCTTGCGGGAGACAAGGTCCTGATTCAGGTCTACGAAGATACATCCGGTCTCAGACCTGGGGAGAAAGTTATAAACACCGGAATGCCCCTCAGCGTTGATTTAGGGCCAGGATTGATAGGAAACATCTACGATGGTGTGCAGAGACCACTGCCAGTGCTCAAAGAGGTAAGCGGCGACTTTATAAGCAGAGGGATTGAGGCTCCAGGAATTGATAAGAAAAAGAAATGGGATTTCCAGCCGTTGATAAAGAAAGGGGATGAAGTAAAAGCCGGACAGATCATCGGAAAGGTGCAGGAAACAGAAATCGTTGAACACAGAATTCTTGTTCCTCCAAATGTTAAAGGAGGAAAAGTCAAGGAAGTCTATTCTGGGAATTTCACGGTAGAGGAGACAATAGCGGTCCTCGAAGATGGGACTGAATTGAAAATGGCCCACAAGTGGCCGGTGAGAATTCCAAGGCCATATCTAGAGAAATTACCGCCAGTAGTCCCATTAATAACGGGGCAGAGAATCTTCGACACATTCTTCCCAATTGCTAAAGGCGGAACTGCAGCAATTCCAGGACCTTTCGGCAGCGGAAAGACTGTTATGCAACACCAGCTCGCGAAGTGGAGTGATTCGAAAATCGTCGTATACATAGGATGCGGAGAGCGTGGCAACGAGATGACAGAAGTTCTCGAAGAGTTTCCAGAGCTAATAGATCCAAGAACCGGAAAGCCGTTGATGCTCAGAACCGTACTGGTTGCGAACACATCGAATATGCCAGTAGCAGCTAGGGAGGCAAGTGTTTACACTGGCATAACGATTGCCGAGTACTTCAGAGATATGGGCTACGACGTCGCCCTTCAGGCTGACTCAACAAGCAGATGGGCAGAGGCGATGAGAGAGCTGTCTGGAAGACTTGAGGAGATGCCGGGAGAAGAAGGATATCCAGCATATCTAGCTTCAAGGCTTGCTGAATTCTATGAAAGAGCCGGAAGGGTTAGAACGCTCAGCGGAGAGGTAGGGAGTGTAAGCGTTGTCGGTGCAGTTTCCCCACCCGGAGGTGACTTCAGCGAGCCAGTTACCCAGAACACACTGAGAATTGTTAAGGCATTCTGGGGACTGGATGCAAAACTTGCAAGCAGAAGACACTTCCCAGCAATAAACTGGCTGATTAGTTACAGCCTCTACACAGCAACGCTTTCAGATTGGTATGAGAAAAACGTCGCTCCCGACTGGAACGAGCTTAGAACGTGGGCCATGAGCGTATTGCAAGAAGAAGCAACTCTGCAGGAGATTGTGATGCTCGTTGGTAGCGATGCTTTGCCAGAGTCACAGAGAGTTCTGTTATTGGTTGCAAGGATAATCAGGGAATTCTACTTGGCGCAACATGCCTATCACGAAGTGGACAGCTACTGCGACATCAAAAAGCAGTACGATATGCTGAAGGCAATAAGAACCCTAAGTGAATGGTTCTTCAAAGCTCTTGAAATGGGCAAGACCTACGACGAGATAGAAAAGGTTGAAGGATTCGTTGAGTTCATGAAAAGTAAACTGGAGCCAGATTACAAGACTGCAATGAGTAAGGCTATGGAAAAAATCAAGGCGAGTTTGGGGGTGTGAGTTATGGAAGAGTATAGGACCATAACACAAGTTGCCGGACCGTTGGTTTTCGTTGAGAAAACCAAACCTGTGGCCTACGGGGAGCTAGTTCAGATAACGCTCCCGGATGGTTCAGTAAGAAAAGGGCAGGTTTTAGATACCTCAAAGAACATAGTTGTCGTTCAGGTCTTCGAGGGGACGAGGGGAATAGACAAGGCTTGCAGCGTGCGCTTTACTGGAGACATAGTGAAACTTAACTGTTCAAAGGACCTCCTCGGGAGAATTTTAAGCGGTTCAGGGGAGCCTATAGATGGTGGTCCACCCATAATCCCAGAAGAGAGGATCCCCATAGTTGGTTCAGCAATAAATCCGTATGCAAGGAAATATCCAAGAGAGTTCATCCAGACGGGGATTTCAGCAATAGACGGAATGAACACATTGGTAAGGGGTCAAAAGCTTCCGATTTTCAGCGGTAGCGGTTTGCCTCACAATGATATAGCCCTACAGATTGCAAGGCAAGCAAAAGTACGCGGACAAGCTGAAGAGTTCGCAGTTGTGTTCGCTGCAATGGGAATAACTTATGAGGAAGCTTATCAGTTCATGAGAGAGTTCGAAAGAACCGGAGCTCTGGAAAGGGCAGTCGTGTTTCTAAATCTGGCAAAAGATCCGGCAATAGAGAGGCTGATAACACCGAGAATGGCTTTAACAGCTGCAGAATTCCTTGCCTATACCTACGATTACCATATACTCGTCATACTGACGGACATGACAAACTACTGCGAAGCTTTGAGAGAGATAAGCGCTGCAAGAGAGGAAGTTCCAGGAAGAAGAGGGTATCCGGGATATATGTACACAGATCTAGCAACTATTTACGAAAGGGCAGGAAGAATTAGAGGAAGGAAAGGGACAATAACACAGTTCCCGATCCTGACAATGCCCGCAGATGATATAACTCACCCAATTCCGGATCTGACTGGATATATAACAGAGGGTCAGATAGTTCTGAGCAGAGAACTGCACGCAAAGGGTATATATCCGCCAATAAACGTTCTGCCATCGCTCAGCAGGTTGATGAAAGAAGGTATTGGTCCGGGTCTGACAAGAGAGGATCACAGACAGCTGAGCGATCAGCTCTACGCCGCATATGCAGAAGGCGTTGATCTGCGAGGTCTCGTTGCCATAGTTGGTGAAGAAGCACTGAGCGAAAGGGACAGGATGTTCCTGAAATTTGCAGATGAGTTTGAAAGAAGATTTGTAAATCAAGGAAAGTACGAGGACAGAGATATAGAAACAACCCTAGACCTAGGCTGGGAGTTACTTGCAATGCTCCCAGAAAGAGAGTTGACGAAGATAGAAAAGAAGTGGATCGAGAAATATCATCCAGCATACAAGAAGAAAGCTGCCGCTTCATCCTAATTTTTTGAGGGATAGAGATGCCAGAGGTTCAACCGACGAGAATGGAACTGATAAAGCTGAGAAGAAGAATTAGAATGGCAATAAGGGGACATGCGCTACTGAAGATGAAAAGGGATGGACTAATAATGGAGTTCAGAGAATTGCTGGAGGAGGCAAAGACTGCAATCGAGAAAATGGTTGAAAATTATAAAAAAGCCCAGCAAAAACTTCTGATTGCAATGGCGGTCGACGGCTATACAGCTATAAGATCCATTGCTCTGGCTTGTTGTCAAGTTCTGCCAAGCTTTACAGTAAAGAGGAAAAGCATAATGGGGGTTGTCGTACCGGTTATAAAAAGGGAGAAAGTTGCAAGAAAGGCTGTGGAAAAGCCATACGGAATCCTAAGCACTAGCATAAGGGTTGACGAGGCTGTTACAGCTTACGAAGAATTGGTTGATTCCATTCTCGAGGTTGCTGAGATTGAAACAACAATAAGAAGATTGCTCGAAGAGATAGAAAGGACGAAAAGAAGGGTGAATGCACTCGAATACAGGGTAATTCCCAGAATGCAGGAACTTGCTAAGTTCATAGCATTCAAGCTCGAAGAAATGGACAGAGAGAATATAATAAGGCTGAAGAAACTCAAAATGAAGAGAATGAAAAAGTAGAAAGGTTTTTAAATTTCTTTTTTGAAATTTTTTCATGGATTTTTCGAAAATAGTTGAGTTATACAAAAATAGTGGTGGGGATTTTAGAGAGTTCAAGAAAATTTCTTCACAGCCCGAAGTCGGTTTGAAGTTCTCCTTTTCCAAGAAGATCAATGAAATAGATGTCAGTCTTTTTGGGCTTATTTCAGGAGATCTGAATCCCATTCACTTCGACGAAGACTTTGCAAAGAAAACAAAATTTGGTGGAAGGGTTGTGCATGGAATGCTGACAACAAGTTTAGTTTCGACAGCAGTTGCAATGCTTCCGGGAACTGTTGTTCTTCTCGAAACAAATTTTAGCTACCTTGCTCCCGTCAGAATTGGAGATGTGGTTAATGTTGAATGCGAGATAATGGAGAAAGAAAGGAACAGATATAGGGTGAAAGTTGATTGTAAAGTAGGGGAAAAGAAAGTTGCGGAGGGTTGGGTTAGAATACTGATATGGTGATAGATGCAATAAAAGAGAAAGGTGCAGACTTCTTTGTAATGCAATCTGGAAACGCCAATTTCTTTTACGCAACCAAGTTCAGAAGCTCTTCGATGATGTTTTACATCGCCGGAATAGATGGAACGGAACTCCTTATCCTTCCGGAAATGGAACTAAGAAGGTCTCTGAGGGAGAGTAAAGTTAAGGAGATTGCAAGTTATGAAATGCTTGGATATGAAGAAAAGATCAAGGAACTAAAAAATCCAAAAATGGCAATTGCAGAGATCCTGGTCCAAATTCTTAAAGAGGGTAGAGCAAAAAAAGTTGTAATCCCGAACGATTTTCCTTCTTTTTTTGCATTTGTACTTCAAAAAAACTTCGAAGTTGAGGTAATTGAAAACCCCTTCACGAAGCTTAGAGCTGTTAAAAACAGCTGGGAAATAGCTGAAATCAGAGAGAACTGCCAGAAGATTATTCAGGTTTTTCCAAAAATTATAAAAATAGTCCAAAATAATAAGAAGCTGTTGTGCGAAGAGGTCAGAAATATTCTCGAAAATGAGCTATGGATTCGTGGCCTGATTTCGGAAGATACAATCTGCTCCACCGGAAAACTTTCAGCTGACCCACATGAAGTCGGAAGTGGAGAAATAGAAGACCACCTATTGATAGACGTTTTTCCAAGAAATAGAAAAGGTTACTACGCTGACTTCACCAGAACTGTAATAATCAAACAGAATCCAGAACTCAAGGAGATGCTCTCAGCAGTTATAGATGCACAAAAAGTTGCCTTCAGGATGTTAAAAGAGGGTGTAAACGGAAAAGATGTGCACAATGCTGTTAAAGATGAGCTAAAAAGCCACGGTTTCGAAACTAGGAAAGATGAAGGTTTTATTCATTCTACCGGGCACGGAATAGGACTTGAAATTCACGAGGAGCCAAGAATAGGAGATATCGACGTTGAGTTGAGAAGCGGTATGGTTGTAACAGTCGAGCCGGGACTTTATTACAAAAATGTTGGAGGAGTTAGGGTTGAGGACGTTGTATTGATTAAAAAAGATGGATGCGAAATTCTCACACCTTTCGAGCGTTTCTTGGCATAATGTAATCTTTTGGAGCGGAATCTATGTTTTCCAAATATTTTCCAAGAACTTTTGGTATTTCCACCCTACCATCTTCCAGCTGGAAGTTCTCTATTATAGCGGTTATTGCCCTAGTTGTTGCTATTGCAGTTGAATTCAGCGTATGAACGAAGCCTTTGCTCGGAAGACCTTTCTTTTCGGCATATCTTATTTTTAGCCTGTAACTCTGCCAGTCTGTGCAATTGCTGCATGAAACCATCTCCCTATAATTTGCCTGGGATGGCATCCAAGCTTCCAAGTCATATTTTTTGGCAGCAACGATTCCAAGATCGCCGGTACAGATGTTCACTATCCTGTAGGGAATTCCCAAGCCCTGCCACAACATTTCCGCATTCTCGATCAGCTTCTCGTGCCATTCCCAACTATGTTCCGGCAAACAAAAAACAAACTGTTCGACCTTATTGAACTGATGCACCCTGAAAATTCCCTTCGTATCCTTTCCATGTGCTCCTGCCTCTTTCCTGAAGCAAGGGCTTACCCCTGCATACATCATCGGTAGATCGCTCTCCTCTATTGTTTCATTCATGAACATTGCGGCAATTGCGTGCTCGCTTGTCGCGATCAAATGCAAGTCTTCTCCCTCTATTTTATATATAACATCTTCAAAATCGCTAAAAGCTGTGACACCTTTGTAAGCCTCTTTCCTCAGCATCAGCGGAGGAAAGACTACCTTAAAACCATTTTTAGCTAGAAAATCCACTGCATAGAGAGTCAAAGCAAAATCAAGCCAAACAAGGTCATCAAAAAGATAATAGAATCTCGAGCCTGCAACCTTTGATGCCCTGGCAGTATCAGCCCAACCAAAAATTTCGACCGCATCGGCATGTCCCAAAGGTTTAAAGTCGATCACTTCATAGCTAACTTTTCCATTAGTTATCTTCAGGAATTTGTCAACGTCTTCGAAATAAACTTTTGGTCTCCCCCAGTAACGAACTGGAACGTTTTCACTCTCATCTCTGCCAATTGGTACCGATTCATGGACTATGTTTGGAATTGAAAGCAAAGTACTTTCAAGTTCGTCTTCAAGAATTTTTAGCTCTTCTTCAGCTTTTTTAACCTTCTCACTCAAAATTCTTGCTTCTTCTATTATCTTTTCATCCTTCTTTTCTTTCAAAAGCCTCGATAGCTCATTTCTCTGTTTTCTCAAAAAATTCGTTTCCTTCAGTTTTTCCCTCCATTTTCTGTCAAGCTCTATGGCTCTATCCACTATCTCCTTACTCAGACCCCTCCTTTTCTGCGACTCATAAAGCAGTTCAGGATTCTCTCTGAGCGCTTTTAATATGCTCCACATCGCT
>CAYXCK010000027.1:0-15596 GCA_964463575.1 uncultured archaeon | reverse complement strand
AATGCCTTGGAAGAGCTTGGAGTTAAAAAAGGAACTCGCGTAGCTGTTTTGGAATGGGATTCACACAGATATCTCGAATGCTATTTTGCTATCCCGATGATGGGTGCAGTTTTACACACAGTGAATGTCAGACTTAGCCCTGAAGACATCCTGTATACGATGCAACATGCTGAAGATGAAATAGTTCTAGTTTACAAGGATTTTGTTCCTCTAATGGAAAAAATAGCGGATAAACTAGAAACTGTTCGGCACTACGTAGTCATGACAGACGATGCAATGCCGGAAACCAAGCTTACAGACATTGAGTACGAGGATATGCTAAAGAAAGCAAAGAACACATATGAATTTCCGGAATTTGATGAAAATACCATGGCTACTCTCAGCTATACCACAGGTACCACCGGTCGACCGAAAGGAGTTTGGTTCACCCACCGGAAACTTGTTCTTCATACGCTCTGCGGATGCATAGCGATGTCAGGTTATCGCTCTCCACTTAGACTTACAGGAGATAAGGAAGTTTATATGCCGCTAACTCCGATGTTTCACGTCCATGCATGGGGAATTCCATACATGATGTGGCTTATGGGCTACAAGCACGTTTATCCTGGCAGATACGAGCCGATGATGATAGCAAAGCTAGTTTTAACGGAAGGCGTTACATATTCACATTGTGTCCCGACAATCCTGCAAATGATTGTAGACAACATGCCGGAAGGGCTGAAATTCCAGGGCTGGAAAGTATTGATAGGTGGATCGAAGCTGCCTGAAGGCCTTGCAAAAAGAGCACGCGAGAAGGGGATATACACCATGGCTGCATACGGGATGAGCGAAACTTGCCCGGCCTTAACTGGAGCATTCTTCAAACCCCATCTCCTAGACTTGCCAGAAGATGAAAAAGTAAAGCTCTCCGTTAAAACCGGAATCCCATTCCCTCTGGTATATGTCAGGGTTGTAAAGGAAGACATGAAAGATGTGGAGCCAAATGAAAGAGATATGGGAGAAATAGTTGTTAGAGCTCCATGGTTAACTGACAGCTACCTCAAAGATCCCCAGAAAACACAGGAACTTTGGGAGGGTAAGTGGTTGCACACCGGCGATCTCGCAATCGTTGACCAAGAAGGTTATCTGACAATTGTTGATAGGTTAAAGGACGTTATAAAGAGCGGAGGAGAATGGATATCGTCTCTAACACTAGAAAACCTCCTAAGTCTACATCCAAAGGTTAGAGAAGTCGCGGTAGTTGGCGTTCCGCATGAGAAATGGGGAGAAAGACCGGTGGCAGTTTTAGTTCCAATGCCTGGAGCGGAGATTAACGAGGATGAAATGAGACAGTATTTGATGCAGTACGTCGAAAAAGGTACAATAACAAAATGGGCTGTGCCAGATAGATTTATTGTAGTCAAAGAGCTTCCAAAGACAAGTGTTGGAAAGATAGACAAGAAGGTAATACGCAAACAAATTGCAGAACAATTTGGAAAATAATTTTCTAAAATTTTTTATTAAAATTAATTTTGTAGGGTAAGTTTATTATCAGAAAACAAACTATTTTCGTGAGATGTATAGTCTGCGGAAAGGAGAGCAAATATAAGATATGCGGGAAATGTTTTTCCGAAAGGAATAGCTTAATAAGTCTCCAGAAATTTGAATTGGAAATTTGTAGCAGATGTGGAAACGTTAAAACGCGTAAAGGTTGGATAAAGTTAGATCTAAAAAAAGCAATTGAAGATAGAGTTCTCGAAGAAGTTCAGGTTTTTCCTGATTTCAATATTGAAAAAATAGAAATTGCCGGTAACACAATCCTATTCTCCGGAGAGATATATGGAGAAAATGTAAGCGTTAGCACCCCCTTGTCCTACAAGATTCACAGAGTTGCCTGTCCAAGATGCTCTAGAGAGAGCGGTGGTTACTATGAGGCTATCGTGCAGATAAGGGCGAAGGGAAGGGGGCTGAGAGAAGAAGAAATCACGATAATAAACAAAATTGCACAAGAAATAGTTGAATTAACTTCTGGAGAAAAGGATTTCATTTTAAAAATAGAGGAAAAGGAATCTGGACTGGATTTTTACTTTGGAAGCAAAAAGATTGGGGAAAAATTCTCCCGGAAAGTTGCGAACGAGCTTGGAGGGAGCGTTTTAACTACCAGAAAACTGCACACTAGAATCGACGGAAGAGACGTTTATAGGTTCACATATCTTGTGAGACTTTCAGAAGCTGAAGAAAGCGATGTGGTTCTTAAAGATGGGAAAATATGCGTAGTAAAGAATGCTAGACTGCAAAAGGGAATCGAAATTCTTTCGGGCAAAAGTATGAACGTCGAAGATTCAAAGATAATTGCAAAAAGGGATTCCATGGCATGGGGGATAATTACAAACCTAGATGAACACGTTGCAGAGGTGATGGATTCTTCTGGGAGACTCTTCCAAGTTCCAAAACCCTACGGCGCGGAAATTGGCAGAGAAGTTCTTATATTCGAATTTGAGAGAAAAGTCTACGCGTTTCCTAAGGACATATGAAGGCTGTAAGAGTTAGGAAAGAAATGGCTGAAGACGTTCGAAAATTTGCAGAAAAAATTGGTGCAAAAGATAAAAATAGACTTATTAAATTTGATGGCGAATTCGTGGAAATTCCGATCCTAGACGGCTATGAAGATAATTTCACTGGATTTGAAATTGTAAAACAAAAAGATCCTATCTGGAGTTCCAAGAGGGATTTTTTCAAAAAAATATCGGAATTCATACCAAAAGAGAAAATTTGTTTTGCCCCTAGAGGTTACAAAGTAATAGGGGATATAGCCATAGTAAAGTTCGGCGATGAAATTGCCGAATTCGGTAAAAAAATTGGCGAAACAATCTTGGAATTGAACAAAAGAATAAAAGCTGTATGGAGAGAGAAAAGTAAGGAAGGAATGATCAGAAAACCAAATATGGAGCTTCTGGCTGGAAAAGAAAGTGAGACGATCCATGTAGAGAACGGATGCATTTTCAAGCTAGATGTCACCAAAGTTATGTTCAGCCTTGGAAATCAATATGAAAGACAAAGAATTGCCAAAGAGTGTAATGAAGAGATAGTTGTTGACATGTTTGCGGGAATTGGATATTTCTCGATTCCGTGTGCAAAAAAGGCCGAGAAAGTTTATTCTATAGAGATTAACCCAGAAGCTTTTAAGTATTTGCTAGAGAATAAAAAACTGAACAATACCAAAAATCTGATACCAATCCTCGGAGACTCGATGTTCATAACTCCTGAAGGCATTGCTGACAGGGTTGTAATGGGTCATTTATTCTGCGCAGAATTCCTTCCAACAGCAATAAGAGCGCTCGAAAAGCAAGGAGTGATCCACTACCACGAATCTGTTCCCGAAAAAATACTTTGGCGGCCAGTATATAGAGTTGAAAAGATGTGTCGCGAACTTGGAAAAAGATGCAAGATTCTAAATATCAGGAGGGTCAAAAACTACGCTCCAGGGGTTGTTCATGTTGTTGTAGATGCTTTTGTTTACTAAAAATCTCTAAAAGGCCTCACTGAACTTTTTTCTGCGCAGTTATAACTTTGTGGCTAAGCACTCCACGGGTTGCAGAAATTCTATCAACTAACTTCTTTATCTCCTCCATATCTCCTTTAACAACTATAACTTCCAAACACTGATCCTCGCTAAGATGTATGTGCATATCCGAGGATATTATATTAGCAAAGGTATGCTGAATAGATATCAGGGCGTCGCTTACACCTCGAACCGTATGGTCGAAAAGAACAACTATTACTCCCACAACCTCCCCTTTCTCGCTTTCCAACCATTTGTATTCTGTTATGTAGTTTCTTATGGCATCTCTTATTGCCTCACTCCTCGAAGAATAACCACGAACTTTTATTATTGCATCAAACTCATCTAGCAGATTTTTTGGCAAACTAACACCAATCCTCGTTATTCCTTCTTCCATGAAAGTTAAGATTCGTTTAATTATAAAAATATAACTCTAATCAAGCACCCTCAGTATCTCCCCCATCCCCTTACTCCTGCCCTCGCGGAAAATGAATTTTTGTCCCTCAAAGACGCACTGGGGGTGATATTTGAACCTTATTCTGACTTTATCTCTGTCTCCAGCCTTCAGGTAGCCCTTAGAAATATCCCTAAAAATTACGGTCTCAGCAATCGTTTCTACATGCAAAACCGGTTCATAGCCAGGTTTTATTAGAGTTGGATGGGTAAAAACATAAACTTCTGCCTCGAATTCATTAACGGCCCTTGGTAGACTCCTGCTCAGAACCATTCCCCTTCTTATGTCTTCGTATCTAACTCCTTTCAAAGCTATACCCACTATGTCTCCGGGTCTAGTCTTGCTTATCCTGTAATGGTGCATCTCTATGCTCATAACCTTGGCCACTTTGAAGCTTCCGTCATCGAATGGGCCTATATAAACGTCTTCGCCCTCTCTTAGCTCACCGGATTTAACGCTCCCGCTTACAACTACTCCAACTCCTGTAACCCTGTAAATTTTATCTATGTACATAAGAAATTCCTTTTCACCACTGTACCTCTTTGGAAGCCTGTAAAGTAACTCCTCAAGTATCTCATAGCCCTCCAAAGTTATTGCAGAGGTTCTGATAACTGGCACAACAAACCTATTCTCTGAAATTATCTTTGAAACTCTTATCGCATCATTTTTATCCCTTAAAATGATAGGAATCCTCCCAACCGTTTTTAGCAAGTTGGACACCTGTGATACAACTTCACCAACTCTCTCGACTGATACCATATCTATTTTAGTAATCGCAACGATTACGGGTATATCCATTGCAAGAAGAATGCCCAAATGTTCTCTGGTAGTTCTCGTAACTCCATCGTTAGCAGCTACCACAAGCAATCCATAGTCTATTTTTTGTCCCAAAAGGCCCCGAATTGTAGTCCTAAGCCAAGGTTCGTGACCGACTGTATCTACAAAACTTATTATCTTATCCGACTTCTCTACAACTCTTGCCTTCTCTTCCTTGCTCATCGGATTCTTAAGCCTCACAATTTTTCCGTCTTTAAAACCCAAAACCGCAAAGCTAAGCTCAGCGCTCAATCCTCTCTCTATCTCGTGCTTAAGTACATCTAAAAAGATCCTTGTAGCTCCATCGCCATCATCCGGCATTCCTGTAATAAGACAGCCAACTAGCGTTGATTTTCCATGATCAACATGTCCGGCAGTGCCAATCATTACGTGCTCTTTTGCATTAACTTTTGTTATTTCAACTATCCCTACATAGCCCCCGTTTATTTCATATTTCTCAACACTCGTAACTTCGGCTTCGATCTCATTTGCTATTCTTCTCAGAACTTCCAGAGTTTCAAAAAACTTCCCCTCGTTTATTCCCTTAACTTCTCCCGAATCGGAGACTCCAATAACGTAATAAGCTTTCCCCTTCCCCATTATAACACGGTGATTCATCTGACATGCAAGCTGCCTAAGTCTGTTTTCCTTGAGATGATAAGAAGTGAGGTACTCCTTAAATTCTACATTTTCTCCTTCTCCCCTTTCAACCAGTTTTTCCAATTTTTCCACAAAATCTATTCTTCAGGAGAAATTTAAGTCTTTTGACAATTTTCCTACTCAGATTTTTAGATCGAACTGTTCTGTAGCTAAAGTTAGTATCTTACAGTGTTAAGCTGGAGCTTTATGCTTTCAGCCTCATCTGCCGGTTTGGATTCAAAAGTCCTCTCGTTCTGAAAGCCTCATTAACCTACGGGCTATTTTGCACATTCCCTATGTTCCTGTTTAAAATTTTATTAAAAAATATTTAAAAGTTTCTTTCAGAACTAAAATTCCGATTTTTCGGGTTCCCTTCTTAACTTAGCTCTGAAGGAAGTCAGACAACTTTAATTTCGATCCTATTCTCCCAAACTCCGTGCAGATTGCAGTACGCCAAAACGTAAAGAATACCGCTCTTGTTCAGCTTAATCTTGAAGCTTGCCTCCTGTTCGGAAATTTCGGGTGTTAAACCCGCTCTCGCAATGAAGATTGGATTGAATTCTCGACCTTCCTCGTAAAAGTAAAGCTCAAACCACCTAAAGGAGTGCTGAACAGTGTTCGGATGACCCTGAACGTATACCCTAACGGTGAAAGGTTCCCCCGCTTTTACTTCTTTTGGTGCCTCAATTCTTGGTGTATGGCTCTCCTTTTTCGAGATAGCTAATTTGTCTTCGACTTCGGGACCATAAAGGAGTTCCGAAAACTTTTTCATTTTTCTCACCTCATCATACAAGCTGATCCTTTTTATAAGAAAGTTTCGCGGTTTTTCATAAACATTCTGTGCACGTCAAAAAGGAAAAAGCTTATATATAGGGATAATTCCCATTATGCATGACCAGATACATCCTAGATGCAGAATACATTCCAAGGCGTTGGTATAACATAATACCTGATTTACCAGAAAAGTTAGCTCCACCATTAAATCCAGCCACCATGGAACCTATAAAGCCTGAGGAACTTGAACCTATTTTTCCAAAAGCCCTTATTGCCCAAGAAATTAGCGAGAACAGGTGGATTAGGATTCCCGAGGAAGTTCTTGAGGTTTATAGGCTATACCGCCCAACTCCGTTTATCAGGGCTGAAAGGCTTGAAAAGGCACTCAAAACAACTGCGAAAATATTCTACAAATACGAAGGGGTTAGCCCACCCGGCAGTCATAAACCAAATACTGCCATCGCGCAAGCTTACTACAACATGAAGGAAGGAGTTGAAATGCTCACCACAGAAACTGGAGCTGGGCAATGGGGGAGTGCTTTAGCATTTGCGACGAACTTATTCGAATTGAAATGCAGAGTTTTTATGGTTAAAGCCAGCTACGAGCAGAAACCTTATCGAAGAATTCTCATGGAAACCTGGAACGCAGAAGTAATACCTTCCCCAAGCAACATGACTGAGAGTGGAAGAAGAATCCTAGAAAAAGATCCGGACTGCCCCGGAAGTCTTGGTATTGCGATAAGCGAAGCCGTTGAAACCGCTATAAAAAACGAAAATGCGAAATATAGTCTTGGAAGCGTTTTAAACCATGTTCTGCTCCATCAAACAGTCGTGGGACTTGAAGTTAAAAAACAGATGGAGCTTCTTGACCTGAAGCCAGATATGATGATAGGTTGTGTCGGTGGGGGTAGCAACTTTGCTGGTTTTTGCTATCCCTTTGTCAGAGATGCGATGAAGGGGGAGGTGGAACTTATAGCTGTAGAACCAAAGGCCTGTCCAACGCTTACAGCCGGGGAATATAGATACGATTATGGAGACACTGCAAAGCTTACCCCCCTGCTTTTAATGTACACTCTTGGCCACGAGTTCATTCCTCCACCGATTCATGCTGGGGGCCTTAGATATCATGGAGATGCTCCTTCACTTTGTCTGTTGGTAAAGCTTGGAATAATAAAACCGGTTGCAGTCAGTCAGCGACCTGTGTTTGAAGCTGGAGTTTTATTTGCGAGGACAGAAGGTATTTTGCCCGCTCCAGAGAGCGCACATGCCATAAAGGTAGTGATAGACAAAGCAATTGAGGCGAAAAAGAATGGAGAAGAAAAGGTAATTGTTTTCAATCTGAGCGGCCATGGATATTTTGATCTAAAAGCATACGAAGAATTTTTGAGCGGTAAACTACCCGATACTTAATGAAAGGGGAACTCGCAATCCTAACTTCAGCAATACTGATGAGCACGGTATCGATATTTGTCAGGAATACGGGAAACGATCCCATATCGGTCGCTTTCCTCCGCCTATTTTTTGCAACAATTTTTCTCTTTGCGTTTGCATTTATAAGGCACGAAAAACTCTTTTTCAGCAAAACACTGCTAATTCTTGGTATTCTAAATCTTTTAACCATATCCTCCTACATTTCAGCAATACAGGAAATAGAGGTCGGAATTGCCGCTCTGCTGCTGTACATGGCTCCAATTTACGTTATAGCAATTGCATATGCTTTGGGAGAAAAAATAGAGAGAAATACCTTAATAGCATTGCCCCTAGGCTTTTTAGGGCTTTATCTGATGCTATCACCATATGCAGAATTTAGTCTGGGGATTATTTTTGGACTAATTTCCGGAATCAGCTACGCCCTAGTATTCACGTTTTCAAAAAAGGCAAGGCAAATCCACAGTTCATTTCAGATAAGCTTTTTCAACGTTCTGGTTGGATCTATAATTCTATCTCCATATTTCATATTATTTGGAAATAAAGCTTTCTCAATTTTATGGGCAGTAGGACTCGGCCTGATACCAACTGCAATACCCTTCATGCTCTTCGCGTATGGAATGAAGAGCGTTAAGCTCCAGAAAGCTCCGCTAATTGCACTGGTCGAGCCGATGTTCGCAGTGCTGATAGGCTATTTCTACTTTGGTGAAGTTTTAAGCGAGAAACAGCTGCTGGGCGGAGCTTTAATCCTGATCGCAACAGCTTTAAGCTTTAGGGAACATTAGGAAATCTCATAAGTATTGTATTCCTATCCAAGAGCCCTATTTTTCCACCGTATCTTTCAACAAGCCTTTTAACAATCAACAACCCAAATCCACCGCCAGATTCGCTGTATTCCTCCTTAAACACTTTTTCTTTCGCGATATCGGAAAAACCTTTTCCGTTATCCCTGAACTTCACAATGGTCTCTTCAGCTTTCTCTATCTCTATGAGAACCTTGGTTGCCCTTCCATGTTTTAATGAGTTGTCAATCAGATTGCTAAAAACTATGTATATTCCCTCATCGGCCAAAATCTTTGCATCTCCCTTGAGTTCCACCTCAATCGGAAAGAGATTTTTCAGCTTTTCAACTATTTCACTTACTCTATAAATAGTCATTTCCTGCTTTTCAATTTGTTTGGTAGCATTTATTAATGCAATCGCTCTCTCCACCTGTTTTTCAGCTTTATCAACAAATTCGAAGCTTTTTTCGGTTTTCGCAATTTCCAAATAACCGGAAATAGAAGCCAAGATGTTAACTAGATCATGTCTGAGAGTTCTCAAAAGGAATCGGATTTCTTCTTCATTCCTAGCTATCCTTGAAAGCAGCTTGTTAACACTTCCAGCGAGTTTTCTTATTTCATCCGTTCCATCTAATTCAATTTTGTCACCAGGTTTCGCTTCGTCAAGAAACTTTGCAAGATTTACGATTTTTGAAACCAGACTTCTATCCATGATTAATGCTGTTGGGATTGAGAAGGCCGCTAAAATCAGCAGAAATGCAATTACGTATAAGATAATGGTTCTGACATGCTCATTATAAAGACTGTTTTCAAATTCTAAGGAGAAGACTAGTTCCCTGCCAAAGATATCGGGAAAAACCTCTTTTGTTCTGATGTACTTCCCATATTCCTCGGATGACATGCCAATTGATATCCTTGCATTTAAAGTTTCGGAAATTTCGGAGAGCCAACTTTCGCTAAGAATTCTGACCATCAGCAAATATCCTCCCTCTTCTCCGCTCAAATCGCTCCTCAGAATCGGCTTAGAAGCTATCACCATCAGCTTTCCATCTACTAAAGCCATTCCGGTCTTGTTATGGATTTCCCGGCTTAACAAAGCTTCTGGAAGATCTCTTTCAACCCAGTTTTCATCAAAGTATCGGGCATAGACTATTTCTCCATTTCTATTAACGAAAACCATTGCGTTTATCCAAGCATATTTGAACGTACTTTCAACAAGATTCGAGGCTATATACTTCTCATACCTGTTCTCTACAAAATCATAGGTGTCATTCCAGAAGGCCCAGTCCATACAAAATATTTCAACTGCTTTCAACTCATTATCAATCATCTTTTCGAAAATTCTTTTCTTTTCTTCAGCAAAAGCTCTTGAATGTTGCTGCATCGAGTCCATCTCGAATTTATAGATGAATAGAGTGAGAGAGAGAAAAAGGAGGATAGAGATAAGAATTCCAGAGATAAGAACTCCTTTCTTAGTTTTCACGGTTAATTCTAGACTTCTCGTCTAAAAAATTTTTGTTATATATTTGTAATTTAGATATTTCAACAAAGTTGCAATATATGCATGCAGAAGTTGTGGATTCTTGACAAAACATAGAGACTAGCAGAACTTTATTCCCAAATCTCTTAGTTTGTTCATGGTCATCAGATTAAGAATTAGAACTGTAAGACTTTCAACTAGCCTCGAATTTTCTAAATCCCCGCCATCAAGGGCTCTAAGTCCATCGATATCGTCCGTGATTTCCATTATCGTCTCTTTCGCATCGCCATTGCCGCAAACAATGACGTCCCAATCGAAGTCCGCTTCAAGATTTGCAAATCTATCAGCTGGAATGCTATGATACGCAGCGACTATCTCGCTCTCCTTAAGGATTCCTGCCAATTTCTTTGCAGCAGAGCCTTCAGATAACTCAACATATCTGAAGGTTTTTCCTTCCTTTTTCATCGGAACCAATGGAGAGACCACTATTTTTCCCGCAAGTTCTCCTTTAAGGTTTTTAACTAATTCAAAAGCCTGTTCCCAAGGAATAGTCACTATAGCTATATCGCAGATCTTTGAAGCTTCTGAATTCGTCATTCCAGAAAGTTTTCCAGCAAAACCTTTTTCTGATAGGATTTTCCTGTACTCTTCGGCCTTTAGTTTTGCTTTTTCCTCACTTCTGGAGCCAACTATAACCTCGTAGCCTAAAATGGCCAACCGAAGGCTAAGGCCTATTCCTAAATTCCCGGTACCGCCGAGCACTGCGATCTTCATGTGAGCTACCTCGCTCTGAAAGGGGGCTTTTTCTATAAAACCGAATTCCATAAGTTTTTTAATCTTTTCATGTTATGAAAAATCTGCCAACATTCCCATACAATCTTTGCGATTTTGATTCCAATGCTAAAGCTGGCATTAAGCTAATTAAAAATTTTTTCCCATATCTCACGATTTAAACACATATCCGGACTTCTTTTTTAAAGGGACCCGGTGAGTACCCCGCTTTAAAGGGCTTCCGGCGTAAGGGCTTTACACCCCCTTTATCTGCCGGTTCAAAGGTCAACTCCATCCCGCAGATCTCGTTAAGGGCTATATTTATGCATGCGTTTAAACCCTGCTGTAGACAAGCCTGCAAAAATTTTTCGATGCGGAATTGTAGCTCAGATACCATTTCACGAGTTTTAAAGTATTAGTCGAGTGTTTTATTTAAAGCCAAGACTTTTGATTTATTCGGCCCGAATACCTTGCCTATAAAAACCAAAAATGTCCCTCGGAATCAACACTGTTCATCATCGCAAGCCTTGCTCGCTTCCGAACAGCTGACCTTCCGAGGGTTTTGTCCCATGTTTGGGTTGCCCCAGAATCATTGCAAGCTATTGCTCGCTCCTCCGGGGACCTATCAACATGGTGTATCCCCGAGCTCGCAGAAAGGCTTCATCGTGAGCGAAGCTCTCTCAGCCCCTTCCCCGATCGGGGATTAAAAAATGTGTGCTTTAAGACTAAAAAATTTTATTCTATTCTGCGAATAGTATAAAATACGTTCTTCAATCTGTCTTCCCTCTTGAAGAAGACCGCAGGATAATTTGACTTCCTAACAACAACTCTGTCTGTTTCAACAACTTTCTTACCGTCTATTACAGCCAGACCCTCCTTACCCTTCAATTCGATGATCCTGTCACCTTTAAAAACGTATGGCCTCCAACCAAATCTGAAGGGTGCAATTGGAACCACCAAAATCGAATCGAGATATGGATCGACGACCGGACCACCCAAAGAGAGAGCATAAGCAGTCGAACCTATTTGAGTTGAGACGACAACTCCATCGCACCTAATTATGTCTATTTCTTGCGAATCCACATTTATGCTTATTTCTGTAAGCTTTGTTCTTTCTTTTCCTAAAAGTGCAACTTCATTTAAAGCTAAAAATTCACCCGATTCACAAAGACAGCTCAATCTTGTAAATTTTTCAACTTCAAATCTCTCTATAGCCTTTTCAAGCTTTAATTCAAAATTTTCAGGTCTTGCATGAGTCAGAATTCCAACCTTTCCAATATTTATGCCGAAAATTGGAGGACACTTCTTCAATTCTTGGAGAATACTCAGTATTGTTCCGTCTCCCCCAATGCTAACTATGAAGTCAAAGCTTTCTAGCTCGCTTGTTGGCTTTGAAAAAATCTCAAAAGATATCCCCAGTTTTCTCAAAAAACCTGAAACTTTTTCCAGATGCTCCGACGACTTATAGACTATTGCGCACCTCATAAAACCAACTCCAGCAATCTCTTACAAATCCTTGAATTTGCCAAAACAACGTTCAGCCTTTCAGACAGATCGAACTTCTTGTTTCCAAGTCCATTTCCGCTCTCGTCTAAAGCTACTGCTCCCGCCCTCTCAGCTATGTATATACCAGCTGCAACATCGAAAATTCTGAGCATCCCTCTCAAATCTACGAAGCAGTTAAAAGAGCCATCAGCAACGAGACAAGTTTCCAGAGCTGCACTTCCATAAATTCTAATCCTTTTAAAAGGCAAAACTTTCGTTGGATAGTAGATTATTGCATTCATTCTGCTGAAGTCCTCTTCTGAGCTTGAAATTATCCTCTGGCCATTTTTAAAGGCATTTTCATTTGCGTAGTATTCATCTCCGTTGGCAAGATTGAAAACATATCCAAAAAATGCATCTTTGAGTTTCTCCGAATCGGAAAAGCAGAGACTAACCGAATAAAAAGGAATTCCACGAACCGCATTAAAGGTTCCGTCCAACGGGTCAAGAGCGACAAAGATGTCACCCTCACCCACAAAACCGCACTCTTCGCTGAGAACTCTCAATTTTTCTTTCATCAAAACTTCCAAGGCAGCATCTTCAGCAACTTTGTCGATTAACTTCGTCACCCCGCTTTTTCCCATCGCAAAAAATTGCCCCCTTTTTTCTGCTGGAACTGAGAGTATTGCTTCTTTTACCTTCACTGCAACAAGTCGAGATATCTTTAGCGCGTCGTTTTCGTCCATGGAGAGATAACCAGATCTAGGAAATAATACTTTACTAAAAAAGAGATTGGTGAGACTCATATGCCATCTAGCTATCCGCCCCAAATGGAGGTTTCCAGCGTTAAGAAGGCTTAATCCTCCTTCATCTGCTGATTCAAAAGCTGATCCCGCAGCTCTTGCTAACTAATACAAAACGATTATTAAAGACAGCAGAAAATCAGACATTGCAGTAGAGAGCGGGACTGAGATGTTATCCTCGATTCTCACTCCATTAATCTTCTTTATCCTTTCAACTGCCGTTCCAACAAGGACGGCAAAAACCGAGTGATAGCTCATGAGTCCAATTAGATAGATTAAAATAGTGGAGGTAAAAAACATTGATAAACTCGCCATCAATTCATTTTCCATCCTTCTAAAGATTCCTGCAAAGCCATCGCCTACTATTGCCGTCAAAACAGCAACAAAAACCGATCCCTTTGGAAAGAAATACGTCAAAATAATCAGGGATATCAAAAAGTAAACGTATGCTCCGGGACTTTTCTTTTCGTACTCCCTCACTAGGTAACCAAAAAATCCTTTCTTTATCCTGAGTATTTCAAGAAAAATTACTATAGGGACCAGAATTAACAAAACAGAAAATAAAATCTCTTTCCCGAAAATCTCATAGGATGGGATGTAAAACAGACCGCAAAAGTGAACAAATTTCCTGAAAATTTCTCTTTTAATCGACGGAAATTCTCTCAAGCTGGCTTGCAAGATTCCAAATCATCGTCCTTACATGCATTGGCAAATTGGGATCCGCTGAAATATCTTCGAGAATAGTTATAGCAGATGCAGCTTCAACCGAAACTTTTTTGCTCGTAAGCAAACGTTCTTTTATCTCGCTTGCAGCCCTTCTTACACTTCTTGGAACTGTTTCATCCTGTATAAGCCTGTCCAACATGTCTAGAATACTTTCAGGGATTTTCTTTGGCATGCCCCTCACCTCAGAACGGAACTTTTTAATATTCTTCCGTATACAGATGCGCGTGAGTAATAAAAAAATTTCGGATGAAGCGATAGTGGATGCAGCTAAACTGCTAAGGAAGGGGGCAAAAATGCTCTCCTATTATTGCCCGGAATGCCATTTTCCACTTTTCGAGTCTGAAGGCAGAATTTTCTGCCCTAACTGCGAAAAAGAAGTCATTATAGAGAAGGAGACGGAAAAAGAGGAGAAAAAAGAGGAAGTAAAAGAGGAAACACGCTTAGATCTCCTCAATGCAATGGAAAATGCAGTAGTTAGAATCTGCGAGCTCATAATAAGTTCAAATTCACCTGAAGAAATAAAGACACTTTCAGAATCAATTGAAAAGATTGTAAATGCAATTGAAAGAATAAGAAAGGTTCAGTAGAATTCCACACCTAAAAGCATTTCTCTCATGAGATTGTGTATAAATTTGCAATTCTGACCCTCAGCAAATGCTTCGTTTGAAAAGATGTCTGCAGAAAAGATTGCAATATTGTTTTTTCTGATTGCAAAGATAACATTTTTTCCTGCCCTGAGTATTATATCCCCGAGCATTGCCTTTGAATCCTTAATTCCGTTCAATATAACCTCACATGGCTCCTTTGGTTCTATATGAAAAGCGTTCAGGGCCAAGATTTCGTCAACACCTCGAAAGTATTCTAATTTCCCCCTCATGGCGGTAGCCTTTAGCAATACCCTGTTTGCAACAGGTAGAAGCTCATTTTTAAGCTGTATGGGGGAATATCCACCCTTTCTAACATGGAATATAAGGACTTTGCTTTTTAGAAGTCTGGATATAGCTGATATCTCGCTAGTTTCTGGAATCTTAAGGTAGAAAAAAATGTCAAATGATGCTTCAAGTTCTGTAAGCTCCTTAAGACTTGAACCGAGTTTGTCCACAAACTGGACTTGATATTCGTTCAGCAGGCATTCCTCGAGCTGTTTGTATCTATGCCACTCATCGGAGCTCGCAACAATGAGAACCGATAGCATAAAGGTCAACCGAACATGATAACATAAGCTTTGCCAAGTTCCGTTACCTCGACCTTCAGATTTTTACCCTTCCTTTCGGTCTTCAAAAGACCGTTTTCCTCAAGTTCATTAATATAGTAGCTTATTCTTGCCCTCTGAGCCAATTTTTTCTTTTGATCTTCCACCTTGCCATCGATAAGTTCTATTAATCTGTTTATGGATTCTACTACTCCTCCCTCCTCTATCAGAACTTTTAGGATTCTTATTCTTTCTTCATTGAAGCTCTTCGAGGGTGGCGTCTTTATTAACATTACCCTCCCATCTGAAAGAATGTAAACCTTGCATCCCGAAATTTGGGCCGCCATCATCGATGCCATTATAAATGTCTTGTCTGCATCAGTTAAATTGATGAGAACTAGATTACCCCTATCCATCTCCGCTCTAAGTATTTCAAGAATCGACCATAAAGATTCGTATAACCCCTTACCTTCAAAGTTCAGAATTTTAGTCTCAACAAGTGATTGAAGTATTTTGCTTAGATTTTCCGCATTTTCGGCACCCTTTTTTCTGTGAACAATGTAGGACCGATGAACTGGATAACCACTATTCTTCAGACTTTCCAAAACAGCATTTGGATTCGTCTCGATGGCAACTATATGTACAACTTCTGCCATGATCTAATAGGTTATTTTATTATTTAAAAAATTTTCTCTTTTTTTGATT
>CAYXCK010000026.1:0-15986 GCA_964463575.1 uncultured archaeon | reverse complement strand
ATACGCGGGAAAACTTATGCCTGTGATTGCAAGGCTTTTTTGGAGATTAGCCGGGGTGCCGGAGAAGGAGTTTGCATTTGTAGAGTTATCCCAGCTGGAGACAGAGATAGAGGAAATTAGAAAAAAGCTCAAATCTTAGTCCCAAAATTTTCTTGTTCTTATATAGTTTCTTTCTGCATCGAGAAGAGCTTTAAAGAAGTCATCTTCGTTTTCGAAGAAT
Source organism: uncultured archaeon (assembly GCA_964463575.1). Classification (GTDB taxonomy): domain Archaea; phylum Halobacteriota; class Archaeoglobi; order Archaeoglobales; family Archaeoglobaceae; genus WYZ-LMO2. The sequence goes on along the minus strand of CAYXCK010000026.1, from coordinate 15,766 downwards.
CTTGAGAGGATTCTTTTTGCAGTTTCAAAACCAATTCCATAGGTCAGCATTGCAAATACTCCTCGCATTCCATAACTTGCAATGAGATTCGCGATTCTGAATATCTCCTCTTTTTTAATCTCTTTTTTCTTTTCGCTTACCACAGCAATCATGCTGCTTCCACATTTTATGCATTTTAGAGTCAAATTCTTGGCCAGCTCTCTGTAATTTGCTCCGCAATTTACGCAGAGAACTCTGCAAGTTTCGTTCATCAACCTTTCTTTAAATGCTTTCAAAATTGCCTCTGAGGGTCTTGTAAGCAGAATGTCTGGAAATCTATCTCTCGACTCAACTCCGATAGGGGTAAAAGTGTTGTAGACAGAAAATTTTATTTTTTTTCCAAATTCCCTAAAGAAAAGTTTGGCCCTTTCAATGTCCAGATTTTCAACGAAGATCTCCCTTAGCGCTTCTTTGTAAATGGGTGTACCTCTAAGTTTTATTATGAGGTTTCTCAGGTTTATTCTGCTCAGGTCTTCATCTTTGTCAAAGAAACCAAATTTTCTCGCAACTTTTACAATTTTCCACTGCATTAGCCTCGTATCTATTATAGCTCTTTCAGCAAGGGCCTCAACGTCATCAACTTTTAATATTGCCTCTTTTACTTCTTCAGGGTTTGCTGGGTAAATCTTTACTCTATAGGGATCTATCTCTATTGAAACATTTGTTCCCTTTTTTAGGGAGAGGATTAGGGCTAAAATTCTCCCTATAGCTTCATTCGCTTTGTGACCAAAACAAACATTGATCACAACATTTTTGTCAGAACCTTCGATTACCACATGGTCATCACTCGGAATTGCAAATCTCTCTCCGTGTTCAGCAATTTTTTCTGCGACAAACTCTCTGGAGTTTTCATTACAAAATGGCAAAGAAAAACCTTCAAGGACCAGCCTTCTTAGCCTTCCAACTTCCTGAGCAACTTCAAATGGTACAGGTATTTCTTCCCCGGTCCAGGATGGTATTTCGCCCTCCAAATTAGCTGGTTCAACTTTTACAACTTCTTTATCGACGCCTAAGATTCTCCACAGTTCACCTTTCATTGCAAAAACTTCTCCGCTAAAAGTTGATAGGAAACTTTCATCCAGATTACCGATCATCTTTCCTGTAGTCACATCTATGACGCGGTAGCTTTTTTCGTCAGGAATCATGGATATGTTTTCATAGAAATACTTCCTCGTTCTCGCTCTCGGAGCTATCTCCTCTCCATCATAAAATATCCTCCATATTTCAGACAGATATCTGCAAACTTCGTCAAATTCCTCAAAGCTGAGATCTCTGTAGAAATAACATCGCTTTACTATTTCATATACCTTTTCGACTCTGATTTTACCATATTCTATTGCAATTGCGCATATTTGGTTTGCAAGGACGTCAAGGCTTTTGATGTGAAGGTCTGGCTTCTCGAGTTCTCCTTTTTTGGCTTTTTCAATTATTGCAACAGATTCAAGAATATCATCGAATGAGTTCGCTATTATATACCCCACAGATTTTCTTCCCAGCCCATGTCCGCTTCTGCCAACCCTCTGAATCAGCCTCGTCGCCTGTCTGGGGCTGCTGAACTGTATCACTGCGTCAACGTGACCGATGTCAATTCCTAGTTCCATGGAAGAGGTGCATATCAGAGCTTTCAGCTCTCCTTTTGCGAACATTTCTTCTGCGGAAACTCTTGCCTCCCTTGAAAGACTTCCATGGTGAACTTCCACCTTCAGAATCTTTTTCAGTTGCAGTCCCAGTGCCTCGGCGGTTTGACGGGTGTTTACAAAAATTAGCGTAGAGTTATGTGAATCGACTATTTTCTTTATCGTTTCAAGTTCATTTTCTGGCTTTAGAACTTTGAACTCGTACTCTTTTTCTGTTCCTCCCGAGATTACTTCTGAACAGCCAACAATTTCAGCTATTTTTTTCGGCTCGCCTATTGTTGCGGATAGAGCCACTATTTGGAATTTTGCAATCTCCTTTAGTCTCTCAATCGCAACCAGAAGCTGGACACCTCGTTCGTTATCTATCAGTTCGTGTATTTCATCGATTACAATGAATTTTACATTTTTTAAGGCATTTCTTAGTTTTTTACCGAGAAATAGAATTTGAAAAGTTTCTGGTGTTGTTATGAGTATCTCTGGAGGTTTTTTACTCTGTTTTACCCTTTCGCTCTCCTTTGTGTCTCCATGCCTAACGTCTACACTCATTTCAAGCATTTCGGCGATTTTTTTCAATCTTCTTAGCATATCCCTGTTCAAAGCTCTTAGAGGGGTTATATAAATCGTGCAAATTCCAGGATTTCTTTTTTCAAGCATCTTCTGAAATATTGGAATCATGGCAGCTTCGGTTTTGCCGCTACCGGTTGGGGCGACAATAAGTGTATTTTTTCCAGAGTAAATCGTATCAAATGCCCTTTGCTGGAGTTCCGTTAACTCGTAAATACCGACTGACTCCAAGGCTTTTTTCAGCTTCTCATCCACCAATGGAATTTCTACAGAAAGGATAAAACATTTTTGCACTATGTGGAAGCAAACTTAGGGGGCTCGTGGGGTAGCGGATATCCTTGGGGTCTCCGGAACCCCAGATCCGGGTTCGACTCCCGGCGAGCCCGCTATTCGAAAAAATTTTCAACCAGTTTTATAGCACAGAGATCTCCGCACATGCTGCAGTAGTCTCCTCTAGCCTTTCTTCTTTCCCAAATTTTTCTAGCTCTTTCTTCATCCGGGGACAGTTTAAACTGTTTGTCCCAATCCAGCTTTTTTCTGGCAATTGACATTTCATAATCTAAGGCTCTCGCTCTCTCTTTCTGACCTTCTTTGATCAAGTCTACGGCGTGTGCAGCAATTTTTGCTGCTATTACTCCCTCCTTCACATCTTCAACCGTAGGAAGTCCAAGATGTTCTGAAGGTGTTAAATAGCAGATGAAGTCGGCTCCAGCCATTCCTGCTATTGCGGCTCCTATTGCTCCAGCAATGTGGTCGTAACCAGCAGCGATATCTGTTACTAGGGGACCCAGAAGGTAGAGAGGAGCGTTATTCGTCACACTTTTCATCGCTTTTACGGAAGGCTCTATCAAATCTAATGGAACATGTCCAGGTCCTTCGACAATGCACTGGACTCCTTTCTCTCGACATTTTTCCACGAGTTCTCCAAGAACGATAAACTCCATGTATTTTGCTCTATCTCCCGCATCGTGAATGCATCCCGGTCGAAAAGCATCACCCAGGCTTATAGTAACATCGTATTCTTTGAGGATGTCCAATAAGTAATCGAAATTTTTATAGTATGGGTTCTCTTTCTCGTTTTGGAGCATCCAGCCTATCGTTATCGCTCCTCCTCTGCTTACCACACCGAGAATTCTTTTAGATTTTTTGAGCCTCTCTAGGCTGGTCCAATTTACCCCGGCATGGATTGTCATGAAATCAACGCCATCCTTTGCATGCTCCTCAACAACTCTGAAAAAGTCGTCTTCACTGATGTCACCAATTCTTTTACAATCTCTAGCAGCCTCGTAAATTGGTACAGTTCCAAAAGGAACCTTAACAATTTTCATTATCTTTTTTCTTATCTCCTTCAGGTCTCCACCGGTTGAGAGATCCATTATCGCATCTGCACCGTATTTCTGGGCAATTACAGCTTTTTCGATCTCTTCCTCAACGTTGATGTACTCTTGAGATGTGCCAACATTTGCGTTCACTTTTGTAGAGCAGAGGAAACCTATGGCTTTAGGTTTTATTTCACGCAAAACATTTCTTGGGATTACAACTTGACCTTTAGCGATCAATCTGAGAAGTTTTTCAACTTCTATTCCTTCCTCTTCTGCGCATTTTTTAACGAACTCATCTGCTTTTCCTTTTTTTGCATCCTCTATTAGAGCCATTGTACGAAGTTGTGAGTCATAATAAAAAAATTTTTGCTCAATCTTGCTCTGTCTTAACGGATTCTACAATCTTTTTGCCAGCCACGACCTCATCAACGCTATGGACAACACCCCCAAGATTTTCGATCAATCTTTTTATCTCTTCAAAATCGAGATCGGTTCCGACTATAGTTATCTTTACTGATTCCGTTTCAACATCCAACTCTGAGAGGCTTATGTTTACACCTTCAACATTCTGAAGTTCGCTGAGCTTTGAGGCAAAGAAGACAACCGATGGTGAATGGGGTTTCAAGACGTCAAGGACGAGCCTTCTGATATTTCCCATGGGAAAAGATTATTATCTCTGTATTAATTTTTTCTCATGTTCGATCTACACACCCATTCGGTTTTCAGCGATGGAGAACTGATTCCCTCTGAGATAATAAGAAGAATGGCCGCGAAGGGAAACGAAGGGGTTGCAATTACAGATCACGCAGATTTTTCAACCATACCAATAATTCTAGAAAATTTATTGAAGCTTAAAGAGTTGGAATACGAGATAGATTTTCTGATAGGTGTAGAAATAACTCATGTACCCCCAAAACTAATAGGAAAAGCGGTTGAACTGGCTTGGAAGGAGGGTGCGGAGATAGTGATTGTACACGGGGAGACAATTGCTGAACCGGTATTACCGGGTACGAATTCTTCTGCTCTTGAGGAGGAGATAAATATATTGGCCCATCCGGGCATTATTGGCGAGGAAGAAGCTGAGAAAGCTGCTGAGAATGGTATATATTTAGAAATCTCCGCAAGAAAAGGCCATTGCTTAACAAATGGGCATATTGCGAGAATTTCAGAGGAATTTTCCTGCGATTTGGTTATAAACACAGATATGCATTCTCCTTCCGACATAATAGAGAACGAGACCGCAGTTAAAATATTGAAGGGAGCCGGAATTAAGAATTACGAAGAAGTCCTTAGGAACAATGAAAGGCTTTTTAAAAAGCTAATAAAGTAGACAACTTTTCAGAATATCTTCAGTCATGTATTGAACTATTTTTTCCAGTTTTCTCCTTTCATTGACGTTTGGGAAATATTCCAAACTAGAGATGCTTCTTTTTGAGAATTCCCTTATCTTTGAAAGGACTTTTTCGATTGCGGCATCTTTTCCAAAATTTTTCTCGTATATCTGTGGTAAAGTCATGGATTCTATCTCGGAGCTCTTATCTTTCAGGGCTCTAAGATACTCTAGAAGATCGTCAACAAGCTGATAGGCTATTCCGAGATTGTAACCGTACTCGTATAGCTTTTCAGCGGCTTTTGAGTCTCCTGATACAACCTTGCAGGCTATCTTTGCTGAATATGCAAAGAGCATAGCGGTTTTCTTCTTTATACACTCAAAATAGTTGTCTTCGGTAAAATCTTCCTTAGTACTGTAGTAATCCATTATTTCACCTTCACTCATCATTGCCCCGGCTCTGGCCAGCTCTCTAATTACTTCTTCACCATATACTGATGTAAGTTCTACGGATTTCGAAATGAGCCAATCGCCAAAAACTAGAGCTAGAGCTATGTCGTATTCTATATGCAACGGTTTTCTACTCCTCCTACTTTTTGCTCGGTCAATGATATCATCATGTACAAGGCTTGCGGTGTGTATCAGTTCAACTGCAATTGCAAGATTTTTTAGTCTGTCATAATTTCCGCCGCACATCTTGCCACTTATTAGAACTATTAGCGGCCTTACTCGCTTGCCTCCAGCGTAAATTACGTACTCTAGGGCTTTCTTTATTTTAGAGTTAGTTTCAACTTTTTCAACGAAACATTTCAGTTCCTTTTCAAACAGCAAGTATTCTTCCCAGCTCTCAATCACTAAGGTTATGAAAATCTTGAAGATATAATTTTTTTGCTTTGAATCGAGGTATCAAAATTTCTAGCTCAAGAAAATCGAAATTCTGCATCCAATCTTTATTTGGAGAGTTCATGATGTCTGGAAGTTCGAACAAAAGATTTTTTATAGGACTTTCCTTAAAAAAATTTTAAAAGCAAAGTCTTTTGGAATTTGCTTTGCTTTAAAATGAGTTGCGGATAACTCGGTTTATTTAAATGGGACATCAAATTACTATTTTTTAATTAAATAAAAAAAGTCAATTTAGTTTAAAACAGGATTTTTTCGAATTAAATGACTTTTATGCAAGATGATTCGGTTTGCACGCGAAAGACAATAGAAAAGCTTAAATACTCATTTAATACTAAAGTGTTCAGTGAACAGACATGTTGGAAACGTCTGAGTCGAGTCTGGATGGGTATAAACATAATGGAATGAGGTTCTCGAGTTTTGGATTGGTCAGTGAGAACAGATTGGTACCAAGGAAGGTTTTCTTTACCTGCGGAGTTGGGAGACATCCAGATCCACTTGTGAGCTTTGAACTCGCACTGAGGGATGCGGGAATAGAGAAGTTCAACTTGGTGACAGTCAGCAGCATCTATCCCCCCAGATGCGAGATAGTATCGAAAGACGAAGGATTAAAGGATCTCTATCCCGGGCAAATCGTTTTCTGTGTTATGTCAAGAATGACTAGCTGTGAAGCCGGAAAAAGAATCTTTGCAAGCGTCGGTGTTGCAATCCCTGACAATCCAAATTTAAACGGATACCTCACAGAGTACCACGGTTTCTGCAATGGTGAAGAAGGAAAGCATGCCGAAGAAATGGCGGCCTACATGCTAAGGACGGCATTCGATATCGAACCTGCGAAAACTTTTAACGTTACTGCAAGCGCGGAAGTTGGTGAAAATGAATACACAACTGTCTTGGCGGCAGCAGTCTTCGTTATATGATTCCTACAACTCCGATAGAAGTTAAAGACAGAAATTTTTTTGATCTTTTAAAATCAATGAGCAAGACTGGATTTCAGGGTAGAAAACTTGGCGAAGCATTTGAGATCTGGCTTGAAATGCTTGAAGAAGAAAAGATAACAATTCTAATGGGTCTTGCTGGAGCAATGGTTCCAGCAGGAATGAGAAAGGTAATATCTTGGCTTATAAGAAACAGATTTATTGATGTTCTCGTTTCGACTGGAGCCAATCTCTTTCATGATATCCACGAGGCCTTGGGCTTCAAGCACTACATTGGAAGCGAGTTTGTAAACGATGTAGAACTTTTTAAGGAAGGTATAGACAGGATATATGACATTTTTGCCCATGAGAGAGAGTTTAACCAAGTAGATTTCATGATTGGCCGGATATTTGAAGAGACCGAAGGAGTTCTTTCCTCACGAGAGATAATAGAAAGAATAGCTGAGAAGATAAGAAAAGTTGCGAAGGAAGATTCTATCATAATTTCAGCCTATGATATGGGTGTGCCGATTTTCTGTCCCGCAATTGCTGACAGTTCCATCGGTATAGGCGCATCTCTGGCGTCGAGGAGATGTATAGTGGATACAATAAAGGATGTGGAAGAATTAACGGAAATCGTAGCAAAATCAGGTAAAACCGGCGTTATCTATATAGGCGGCGGAGTTCCTAAAAACTTTATACAGCAAACAGAAGTAGTTGCAAGACTCAAAAACTATGAGGTTGCCGGGCACGAGTATGCAATCCAAATAACAACAGATTCGCCGCAATTTGGCGGACTTAGTGGTTGCACGTTTGAGGAAGGTATAAGCTGGGGTAAGATAAGCTGCAGAAGCAGGAAAGTACAAGTTTTCGTTGATGCAACAATAGCTTTACCAATTTTAGCTCATGGATTGATGAACACAAAAAGAAGAAACTTTCCAAAGTTTTGCTTTGACGGCGGAGTATCGGTATCATTCTCTTGAGCCAAAGATTATGAATACGGGGTTCTCGCTTTTAAATGCAGTTGCATTTGCCAGTTCGTAACTTCTTGAAATGTTTGCTATTATCATTTCCTTGAAGATTCCGAGTTCCCTCATTTTGTTCATTACAGCTATCGCTACCTCAATCCTGGCGGCGTTTACAACGATCTTTTTAGCTCTGCAGACTTCAAGCATTTTATCTATCTCTCTTGTTCCACCAAAAAAGACTAAATCGCAATCGTATTTCTTTAAAAAGTCTTCTCCTTTCATTTGGAGCACTTCAACGTTCTCAAAATTCTTCAATTTTTCTTTAGCAAGCTCGTAGGCTTCTTTATTCTCATCTATAGCATAAACTTTTTTAACAAACCTTGCAAAGAATGCAGAAACGCTTCCAGTTCCGCAACCAATGTCTGCAAATACTTCATCCCCCTTTGGTTTAAACTTTGAGAATACGATTCCTATTATCTCATCTTTTGTCTTTTTAGCCTCCATCTCTCCCAGCCTCACGCCTATCTTTCTGGCAATATCTTTTCTGATTTCTTTGCCTTCATAAACAACTTTTCCATCGTTTAGGAAAATGAACTTGTCTCCAACTTCTTTTGCAAGATCGTAATCGTGGGTGGAGATTATGATTGTTTTCCCTTTATCTTTTAGAATTTTTATAATATTTACTAATTTTCTGAATGCAATACCATCGAGTCCGGCTGTAGGTTCATCCATGAGGATTATTTCGGGGTCCATTGCGATGGCTGAGGCTATTGTGAGTAATTTTTTCATTCCTCCACTTAAAATCGAGCATGGGAAATTTTCCAGTCCCTTTAGGTTACAAATCTCTATCGCTTCTTTTGAAAGTCTTTCAAAATCCTTTCCTGCATTTTTTGCTCCAAAAGCTACTTCCTGCCAGACTGTTGGGGCGATTATTTGGTCATCGGGATTTTGAAAAACCAAAGTAGCCTTTTTTCTCAACTCGTTCAGATTTTTTCTGTCATATTTGAGTTCTTTCCCGTCGATTATGATCTTCCCCCTATCGGGTTTCAGTATCCCAATTAGATTTAGGAGAAGCGTCGTTTTTCCCGAGCCATTTCTTCCCATTATAACTGTAACGCCCCTATCTGCCTTGAAGCTTATACCTTTAAGAACGTAGTCTTTTTCGTATTTAAACCAGAGATCTTTCACTTCAAGCATGCAATCGACACCATTAGAGAAATTAGAAGGATGGATAGCAAGAATCCTTTGCCCTTCGTATTTACTTCTGGAAATTCTTCGCCCCTAAGTTCCATCGCAAGGGAAGTTTTCTCTACTCTTTCCATTGCCCTTATGAATAAATTTTTTGCTAACAAAGAAGTTGTTAAAAGTGAGGTTCTAAAGTTTGAGTAACCAAGCCGGATTTTTGCTGAAGTTTCGAATCTTTTCAATTCTCCGTAGAGGATTTGAATTGTTCTGTAACTTAGAAACATCAGTTCTGCCAGAAATTTTGGCAACCTAATTTTTCGCAGAGCGGAAACGAATTCGGGCATCGTTGTTGTTGAAATCAGATAGAATAGAACGCTTAAAGTTGCGACAGTTCTCTGAGCTGTGGAAATAGCCAATTCTATAGACTTATCTGTGATTCTTAGAATCCATAGCTCGATAATAGTTTTACCATCTATGGTAAAGAGTATCACTAAAATCCCCGGCAGAATAAATAAAAACGGGATTTCAACAATTTTTAAATAGTTTCTTCCAACTGCATAAACTGAGAGAAGTGAAAAAATTGCTATACAGATTGGCTGAACCCTTTCAGAACTCAGCGCAATTAAAAGAGCTGAAAGAGAAAAGTAAACATTTATGTTTCCTGATATGAGTTTTCTAGCTCTAATTTGTATTCTCTCAAGGTCTTCCATGCAAGCGTCCGATGATGTATCCTAGGATCAGGGCACCGATTGCAGCCTGAACGCTGAAAAGAAAGCCCTCAAGTTCTCCTGTTGGTTCAAATATTGGATTGAACCAGGGTTCGAAGTTTGGATCTATCTCTTTTATTATCTCTTCTGCAATCTCATCTGCACCGATCCAGCTCAAAAGAGCAAAAATCAAGCCCTGCTCACCTCCCCTGCTTCGAGTCTTTTAACCACTTGATCAAAGACCGCTACGGCTAAGAAAGCTTCCAGAATTGCAATGGGAATTTGAGTGATTGCAAATACTGCGAGGAATCGAATTGCAGACTCCATTATACCTCCAATTTCTTGAGTTGCTGGAAATGCCAGCGCGAGTTGCATTGATGTAGCAACATATGTCATCACGTCAGCGACTGCTGTTGCTGCAAAAAGAGCTATTTTCCTATTCTTTTTTGTAATTCTATATACAATCCATCCAAAGAACGGGCCTATTATTCCCATTGAAGCTATATTTGCTCCAAGTGTCGTTATTCCCCCGTGGGCCAGAAGTAGAGCTTGGTAAAGTAAGACTATAGCAGAAAGAACTGCTGTAATCGCTGGTCCGAACAAAACAACGGCTATCCCAGTCCCAGTTGGATGTGAACAACTTCCGGTGACTGAAGGCATTTTCATGGCGGACAAGACGAAGATAAACCCAATCGATACTGCAAGGAGAATTTTGTCCGTCCTATTGGTAATTTTGGACTTAATTTTCATTGCCCCATAGATTAGAAAAGGTGTCGAGAAAATGTACCAAAAAGCACACCATTCTGGAGGTAAGAAACCCTCGGCTATATGCATCCAATCACCTTGACTTGACTTCAAAGCAATTTTATTTAAACTTTTCGGAACAAAAACTACAAAAAATTTTATTAGCGTAAGGCAAGTTGTAGCATGCTATATGCGGTCGGTTTAGGCCCTGGGGACAAGAAGTTGCTTACTCTCAAAGCTTTGGAGGTGATTAAGGAGGTTGAGGAGGTGATAGTTCCTGGAAAAATGGCTTATGAACTGATTAAAGACATAAAAGATTCGAGAATCGTGGAATTCCAAATGGGAAAAGGTTCCGATGCTGCTAAAAATCTTGCAAAAGAAATCATAGAAAAGAAGAATGATGTTGCCTTTTGCTGTTTGGGGGACCCGATGCTATATTCCACGTTTCATCATTTGTACCGCGAAGTTTTGAGGCTTGACCCAAACTATGATGTTGAGATAGTTCCAGGTATTACAAGTGTTTCAAGTGCATTGGCAAGGGCAAAAGTGTTTGTAGAGAGAGGCATGATTATAACAACTCCGGAATTCAAAAAACCTGATGTTGTTGTTGTTATGAAGGCTAAAAATCCAAGGGAGATTGGAGAGAGGCTTGTTAGTGAGGGGTTCAGGAATTTCTGGTTTCTCGAGAGACTTTTCATGGAGGGAGAAAGAACAGGAAGAGAATTACCCGAAAAGGCTGATTATTTCAGCATAGTAATTGCGAAATTATGAAAGTATACTTTGTAGGATTTGGTCCCGGGGACAAGGAACTTTTGACTGTGAAAGCTTGGAAACTGCTTGAAAGTGCAGACGTAATAATATATCCTGGCTCTATAATAGAAAGAGAGGCCCTAGATGACTTTAAGGCTGAGAAAATTGACAGCTATGGAATGAGTTTGGACGAAATTATTGACTTGATCGAAAGAGCGGTTAAAGATGGAAAAACTGTTGTGAGACTTCAAAGCGGAGATCCGAGCATTTTTGGAGCGCTTTGGGAGCAGATAAGAGAGCTGAAAAAAAGAGGTATAGAATCCGAAATAATTCCTGGAGTCAGTAGTGTTTTTGCAGCCTCAGCGAGTTTGGGTGTTGAGCTTACATCTCCAGATCTTGCCGGGATTGCTATAGTAAGGCCGAAGGGAAACACCCTTGAAGAGGATTATCTTGAAGAGCTTGCAAAATTACCCCTAACTTTGGTGATACTTCTCGGAGCCGGAAAAATTGATTACATTGTTGAGAAGGTGGGAAAAGTTAGAGGGTTCGAGGAACCATGTGCAGTTGTTTATAGAGCAACTCAGAAAAATGAAAAGAAATTCTTCTGCAAGCTTGGAGAATTGATGGATAGGATGAAGAGCGAGGGGATAAGAAGAACTGCAGTGATAATAATAGGTAAAGCTTTGCTCGGGTATGAAGGCAGATCGCATTTGTATAGCGGTTCTTTGCTTCGAGAAGGATGTTGATAAGCTGAAAAATGTTGTTGATTTTCTAAAAAAGGCATATTATGTGGAATTTGTGACTTACAGAAGAGATATATGGCGGGAGTTGATGAAATTCGATTGTATTGTAGCCTACATAGCTTCGGGGATTATTATCCGTGGAATATCAAAACATCTAAGAAGCAAGTGGTTAGATCCAGCTGTGGTGGTTTTGGATAAACCCCTGAAACATGCCATCGTTCTGCTGGGCGGCCATAGATATGGGAATGAGGTTGCAATTTTTCTGTCCCAACTTGGGATTGAGCCAGTTATAACTACTTCAATGGAGTTTGGGGATGGCGTTTGCGTTGGTGTGGGATTTAGGAAAAATGCGAATGAGAATGATATAATGAATGCAATTAGAAAAGCAATTGAAGAGTTGGGATTGAGCGTAGGTGATATAAGGGTTATAGCCACCGTTGAGGGAAAGGAAGGAAGTGCGATAGTTAAGGTGGCAGAGACTTTAAAGAAACCTCTTTTGTTTGTAAAAAAAGATGATCTGAACAAGATGGATTTACCTGAAACAAGCGCGAGAATGATAGGTGTTAAAAATGTAGCAGAAGGTTGTGCGCTGTTTTTTGCAAGGGAAAAAAGGCTTTTGTTGCCAAAAAGAGTTTTTGGAGGTGTTACCATTGCAATCGCGAGGTAAGCTCTACGTGGTTGGAATAGGAGCCGGGAAGGGGCTTTTAACTCTAAAAGCTCTCAAGGCTATAGAGGAATCCGAGTATATTGTTGGGTATGAAAGGTATGTTAAAGAAATAGAAGAATTTGCTAAGGGTAAAAAACTGATCACAACTGGGATGAGAGAGGAAATGAAAAGAGTTGAAATTGCAGTCGAGCTGGCCAAGAAAAGCGTCGTGTCTCTAGTGAGCGGTGGAGATCCGAGCGTTTATGGAATTCTGCCATTTGTCTTTGAATTTTTGATGAAAAAGGAGGAAGATATCGAAATTGAGGTTATTCCTGGAGTTACTGCGAGCAGTGCATCCTCTGCTTTGCTGGGTTGCCCTATAAGTGGAGATCATGTTGTTTTGAGCCTAAGTGATCTTCTAGTTCCTTGGAATGTGATAGAATCTAGGCTACTGTATGCTCTGCGTGGCGGATTCGTAATAGCCATATACAATCCTTCAAGCTACTCTAGAAAGGAAAACCTAAAAAGGGCGCTAAGGCTTGTGATGGAGGAAAGGGGGGATCTTTTTGTCGGAGTTGTAAAGAACGCATTCCGTGAGGGGCAGAGTGTCTCTATAGTAAGGATGAGCGAGTTGATTGAAAACCCAGGTTTAGTTGACATGAATACGACTCTAATAATTCCCAATTACGAAACAGTCGTTAAAAATGGAAAGATGTTCACCCCGAGAAGGTATGAGGCAAAAAAGATGGGTGGGACAACTAGGGGCGCAGTAGAAATAGTTGAGAGAAGTTCGGAAATACTTAAAAATATAGTCCCGGGAGACGGGTTGAGGGAAGAAATCCTGCGAAGGTGTATCGCTGCTACTGGTGATCCTAGTATAAAGGATGCGATACAATTCAACGGGGATCCTTGGGAGGGTGTTGAGGCAATAAAGAAGGGGAGCAGAATCATAGTTGATGTTAGGATGGTAAAATTTGGACTTAGAATTAGCTCTATCTGCGCTGTGGATTTTGCGAATGGAGATGACACCAAAACATCTTCTGGTCTTAAGAGCTTGGAAAAATTGGTTGAAGGCAGTGTTGTTGGAATAGGGAACTCCCCTTCCGCAGCGATTACACTTTACGAGATTTCAAAGGTTAGAAAACCAAGATTCATCGTCGCCACACCTGTTGGTTTTGTGAATGCTGAAGAATCCAAGCAAATGATTTCAAGTCTCGAGATACCATCGATAACGACAAAGGGAACGAGAGGAGGGAGTAACATTTGCGTTGCAATCTTGAACTGCCTTATAGAGTATGCTGGTAGATCCAATTGAACTCTACGAATATCCAGAGGAATGGTGTGCTGGAAAAGATTCTCTTGTTAAAAGCGGCCTGTTTATCTTGAAAAAAGACGGTTTTATAAGAAGGGGTATAACAACTGCAACCACCGCTTCTGCTGCTGTTGTTGCAGCCGTCGCTTCCCTTAATCAGGATTTTGATACTGTAGTAGTTTCAACTCCAATTGGGATAAACGTTAGATTAGACGTTGAGGCACAGAACGGTTTTGCAGTTGCTAAGAAGTTTGCTGGAGACCATGAATTTGACGTAACCAATGGTTTGGAGTTCTTTGCGAAAGTGGGGGGAAATGGGATAAAGTTCGGGGAGGGTATTGGAGAGAAAAGAGGTAAAAAAGCCGTTAGCAGATCGGCAATGGAGCAGATTATTAAAAACTTTGAAAGAGTTTGTAGATTAACCGGATACAGGGGAGGAGTTCTTATTGAAGTGCCTAATGGTAGAGAAGTAGCAAAGGAGACGAAAAATGAGGAACTAGGGATAAAAGGAGGAATCTCGATTTTGGGGACAACGGGTTTTGTTGAACCATGGTGTGAGGAATTGGTTAATGTAAAAATCGAAATAGCGAGGAGATATAGGAAAATTGCGATTGCAACTGGGAGAAGAGCTTGGGAATATGCTAGAAAAAAATATCCAGATTTTCAGCCTTTTGTTTTCGGCCTACATCTCGATGAGATTCTATCTGTTCACGATGGTGAGAAGATAGTTGTGGGATATCCGGGTTTACTCAAGAAATGGGCTGGAGATGAAGATTTGTTTAAGAAAGCAAAATCATTTGGAGCGGAGGTTGATCTGATTGTTGAGAATTATTGGAGTGGGGATATGTGAGGGACAGATTACAGAAAGGGCAAAGGATATGATCTCGAGCGCTGAAGTCGTTTATGGAAGTGAGAGAGCTCTAAAGTTAGCTGAAAAGTGGATAAGAGGAGAAAAAGTTCTTTTAAAGAAATTCTCGAGAGAAGTTTATGCTGAAATAGAGAAAGAGGGAGAAAAAAGGGATGTTGCAATTCTTTCAACTGGAGACCCCATGGTTGCTGGTTTAGGAAAGTTTTTTAGAAAGGCAGAAATAGAGCCAGGAATTTCGAGTGTTCAACTTGCACTTTCAAAGCTTAGAATTGACCTTTGCGAGATCTTAGTAGTTAACGCTCATGGTAAAAGGTTCGAAATTGGTAAAAGAGGTCTTTTAATTCTTGCAGACAAAAATTTCGATCTTTCCGTATTTGGAGATAAGCAGATCGTAGTAATTGAGGACATTTGCTCTAGAGAAAAGATTAAGAAAGGTTTGGCTTCAGAGCTCAAGATAGAATCGAACAACGTGATAATTTACGTGGGTGATTAAATTGCGGGGCTTATTAATAGTTGGCCACGGCAGTCAGCTTGATCATTATAGAGAAGTAATGGAGAAGCATAGGGAAAGAATAGAGAGATCGGGATTGTTTGACGAAGTAAGAATTGCTTTTGCCGCTCGAAAAAGAAAGCCGTCGCCTGATGAGGCAATAAGGAGTATGAAAAGCGATGTGATCTATGTGGTTCCATTGTTCATATCTTACGGACTTCACGTGACAGAAGATTTGCCTGAAATGCTCGGTTTTCCGAAGGGAAGAGGTAGAAAAGAGGGGATTTTCGATGGTAAAAAAATAGTGATCTGTGAACCAATCGGTGAAGATTACTTAGTAACACTTGCTATAGTGAATTCTGCTCTAAGAATTTTTTAAATAAAATTTCTACTGAGATTTTCTCCTGATCACTATTTTTTGCCCTATAATCATCGTACTCGGAATTAAAACAGTATTGGAATCTGATTTTCTCTCTACTAATGTGAAAAGCGTTCCTATGTCTTTTATGATCACATCACTTTCTCCGGCAATATCTACATTGTCGCCAATCTTAAAAGGTCTTGCGAGAAGTATAAAAAGTCCGGCGATTGCTTGTCCAAGTACTTGCTGAGTTGCAAACCCGACAACTAGGCCTATAAAGCCA
>CAYXCK010000025.1:0-16434 GCA_964463575.1 uncultured archaeon | reverse complement strand
GGAAGGATAAAATTTAATACCATAGCAGAACCGTCGTGAAGAGGAGGGATACTTCTGGCAGTTACCATTCCAAGCAGAGAATTGAACTTAAAGACCGCAATTAGGCTCATTCTACCTGTCTTTTACTTATGTATATTCTTTGACCTGTTTGCCGGACTTTTTCTTGGTACAAACTTTGAAAAAATCATGGAAAGATATCCCTATATCCTCATAATTCTCCCAGGTTTGATGGGTCTTCGCGGAAACGTCTTTGGAGCCTTATGTTCTAGATTATCCACGGCCTTTTATCTCGGATCTTCTCTACCAAGCTTCAGAGACAACTACGTTTACAAGAACTTTTTCTTTTCAATATGGGCTTCAACTGTACCAATATTTTTGCTAATGTTGATTGGTCTTTTAAAGATTAGGGACTTTGAGGGTTTTTTATCCTCGTTGCAAATTTCCATTGCATCCAGCGTGCTAGTTGGGCTTTTATTGTCCTTGGTGTCAATTTTAATAGTGATAACATCTTTTAAAAGATCTATTGATCCAGACTCGATTTCTGGACCGCTAATAACTTCGATCGCAGATATAGTTACCGTACCCTCCATTGTCGTCTTTATTATCATTTTTGAGGCAGATTGGATATATCCATTCCTTTTGGCTTCTATAGTTCTTCTTGTCATTTCCATCAATTTTTCCCGAGGAAAAGAATTAAAGAGAATAAAAAATGAAGTCCTATCTGTCATTACGGCCCTATCAGTTCTACAAAGCATGACGGGAAGTTTGCTCCAGGAATTTTCCGAAATTATTTATCTCAGTATTTTTCTAAGCTTTGCTTATCCATCTATAATAGATACATTGGGAAATTATGGATGTATAATCGTTGCAAGAACTTCAACAAGATTAAATTTGGGAGAAATTGAAAAAGGTAGCTTGGAAGGTTTAATTGATGATCTAAAAGCTGTTTTACCAACGTCTATCTTAATTTTCCCATTTATCTCTCTGGTTCCAATTTATCTTTCGTACTTAACTCTCGGTAATTTTTTCTTTGAACCAATTGTAATTTCTATTTTTTTTGCCTCATTTTTGCTCCTCATATCTCTAGTAATTTTGGTCGCTTTTTACCTAGCTGTTGCGCTTCACCACCTAAAGATAGATCCCGACAATGGAGGTATACCCCTGATCACAACAATCGCTGACCTTCTTGGAACAGCTTATACTGTAGCGATTGCCTTCTTTTTCATTTCTTAGCCCCTCTGACCATTGCGACTTTTCCCGTTCTTGCAATCTCCTTTATCCCATATCCTCTCATTAGGTCTACAAAAGCGTTTATTTTTTCCTCGTCGCCTGTGACCTCTATTATGAAGCTGTCCTTCGCCACGTCTACTATCCTTCCACGAAATATGTTTGTGAGTTCCACGAGTTCCCCCCTTTTTTCCGGTGGCGCGTTAACCTTCACTAGGCAAAGTTCTCTTTCAACAGAACCGGAACTTATGTCACTTACTTTAATCACTTCAATTAGCTTGTTCAGCTGTTTCATGACTTGTTCAAGAACTTTTTCATCGCCGCTTACCACGATGGTCATCCTAGATATGTCATCTCTTTCAGTCACTCCAACGGTTAGACTCTCTATGTTGAACCCTCTTCTTCTGAAAAGTGAGGCGACTCTTGCAAGAACACCTGGTTTGTTCTCTACCAATGCTGCGATGGTATACCTCATATTAATCCTCCTCGTCTATTATATCTTTCAGACTCTTCCCGGGTGGAACCATGGGAAGGACTTTGGCTTGGTAATCTACTCTAAAATCAACTACCACTGGTGCATCGTTTATTTCCTTTGCCTGCTTCAGGGCATCTAAAACATCACTTGGTTTTTCAACAGTTATCCCCACAGCCCCAAAACCTTCTGCGATTTTTTCAAAGCTGACCTTCTCACAACCTATGCACGTAGCTGAATATCTCTCACGATAAAAGAGTTCTTGCCATTGTCTAACCATCCCAAGATAGCCGTTGTTCAATATAAAGACTTTTACTGGAATGTTGTAATGTACACAGGTTGCAAGTTCTTGAATGTTCATTAGAAAGCTACCATCACCTGCAATGTCGATCACTTCTTTATCCATACAAGCAACTTTTGCCCCCATGGCTGCTGGAAAACCGAATCCCATCGTTCCAAGACCACCACTCGTTATGAATTGTCTTGGGTGCTTGACTTTAAAGTACTGAGCTGTCCACATCTGATTTTGTCCAACTTCTGTTGTCACGATAGCATCTGGAAAAACTTCGTGAATTTTCTCAACTACAAACTGGGGTTTGAATCCATCCTTCTTATATCGTAGGGGGAACTTTTCTCTCCACTCTTTAACCTTATCTTCCCACTCTTTTCTTTGCTTGTATTCTACATATTTTTTCAAAGTTGCAAGCACTCTTTTGGCATCTCCAACTATTGGAACGTCTACTCTGACATTTTTGCCTATTTCAGCCGGATCTATATCTATGTGAATTATCTTAGCTTGAGTTGCAAATTTTGCAACGTTACCTGTTGTTCTATCGCTAAATCTACATCCCACTGCTATTATTAAATCGCTTTCAGTCAAGGCGTAATTTGCATACTTTGAACCATGCATTCCAACGAAGCCAAGACAGAGTGGATGGTATTCGCTTATAGCACCTTTACCCATCAAAGTTGTTACGACAAAAGCCGGAATTGTTTCCGCAAGCTCAACTAGTTCCTTAGACGCGTTGGAAATCTTAACACCACCACCTGCAAGTATTATAGGTCTTTCGGACTTCATTATAAGTTCTGCAGCTTTTTTTATTTGCATTGGATGCCCTTCGTATCTCGGTTTGTAGCCTATTAGTTCAATCTTACTTGGATATTCGAAGTCTATGTCTGCCATTGAAACGTCTCGGGGAATGTCAACTAAAACAGGTCCAGGTCGACCAGTTGTGGCTATGTAAAATGCTTCTTTTACGATTCTTAGCAACTTTTTCGGATCTGTAACTAGATAATTGTGTTTGGCTATTGGCATAGTAATTCCGGTTATGTCTGCTTCTTGGAAAGCATCGTTGCCGATCAAATATCTTGCAACCTGTCCGGTAAAGACAACTAAGGGTGATGAATCCATATAAGCGTTTGCGATTCCGGTTACAGTATTAGTTGCGCCCGGTCCAGAAGTTGCAAACACAACTCCCACTTTTCCACTAGCTCTTGCATAACCATCAGCTGCGTGTGTCGCCCCTTGCTCGTGTCTCGTCGTTATATGGCGTATGTTGGAATCGTAGAGAGCATCATAGATTTCAAGAATTGCTCCTCCTGGTATTCCAAACACAACTTCAACACCTTCCTGTTCGAGAGCTTTGATAAAAGCTTCAGCAGCTCGCATAGACCCACCTCAAGCTAACAATTTAGAAAAGAGCTACCAATACTGGCAAAGATTGTAGGGCGATTGGATGTTTCATTGATACTCGTTTTGGATTGGATTTATATATTTTTGCCCAGCTTTCAAAATCTCAAAATCAAGAAGCGCAAAGTTTGAAAAATTTTGTCGCTCCACCAACCGACCCAAGATCATGCTTTTCACTTGGGTGTGAGAGGTGGAGCAAAGAAGTTATTCCTCTGAACAAAAAAGTTTTTCGTCAAACTTAAATATTTCTAATTCAATTTTTCATATGACAGTTGAATTAGAGTTTGAAGGAAAAATTGCTTGGATTTTTTTGAAAGATTCGGAAATGAACCTTTTAAGCATGAAACTCTTGAGAGAAATCTACGATGCCCTCCTAAAAGCTGATGAGAGGACAAACGCAATGATAATTTCAACTAGAACGAAGAATTTCTGTGCTGGGGCTGACGTCAAGGAGTTGAAATCCTTAAGCTTTGAGGAAGCTATAAAATGGTTTGAAAAATACTTAGATGTAGTTCGTTTTCTAAGAAGCGTTGGTAAGCCCACGATTGCAGCAGTTAGAGGTTATTGCGTTGCTGGAGGTAATGAGATAGCAATGGCTTGTGATTTCGTAATCGCTTCAAAAAATGCAAAGTTTGGACAGCCAGAAGTCAGAGTTGGTTCAACGGCCATGGGACTAGGAGTTCAACTTCTCCCATTAATAGTTGGGGAGAGAAAGGCGAGAGAATTGCTGTTAACTGGTAAAATTTTAAGCGCTGAAGAAGCCTACAGAATAGGTTTGGTGAATAGAGTAGTTGAAGATGGAGAACTCGAAAAATCGGCAAAAGAGATTGCAATGGATGTAATAGAGAATTGTAGCCCTCAAGCTTTCAGGGTTATAAAATCTGGATTGAATTTCTGGACAGAACTTTCGATGATTAATTATGAAATGGCTAGAGATCTTACCTCGCTTGTTTGGCTTTCAAATGAGTTCAGAGAGAGATGTGAAGAATTTCTGAGCAAAAAGAAATTCAAAGCGAGAGATTTCTTCGGAATTAATCGCTGAGCTCTTTTATTATTGCTATCGTTGCATCTCTCGCAACATTTGGCAAACTACCACCACCCAACACTGTGACGAGCTTACCTTTACAGATTTTTTCAGCGCAGCTTTTTACTCTCTTTGCTATTCTAACGTAGTCCCCTATAGTCATTCCTATGTCTGCATAATCGCCAATATGAGTATCATGACCAAAATACCAAAACAAGAGTTCTGGTTCAAAAATCTTGCACTTTTCTACGAATTCGTCAACGCAGTCGAAATAGTCATTCGAAAAATAACTCCTGTCAATTTTAAGCCCGTCTTTCGAATCATAATCTCTGTCACATATGCAGAAATGCAGAACTTTTTCTTTTACAAGCTCTCTGGTACCATCCCCATGATGGGCGTCGGTGTCGATTATGGCGATTCTTTTTACACCGAACTTCTCGTAAAGATTTTCTATAGACAAAATCACATCATTAAAACAGCAATAACCCCAAAAGTAATCCCTACCGGCGTGATGACCTCCAGCTCCTATGTAACAGAAGGCATTTTTAATATCTCCTCTGAAAACAAGTTCTGTAGCTTTAACAACACCGCCCGCAGATCTGAGCGCTGTAGCGCAAAGCTTTTCGCTAAAAACTGCCACAATCATTCTTTCAGTATGAACTTTCCTTAAAAGCTCAAAGTCAACTTCAGGAGACTCGAAGATTCTCACTTTCCTATCCTTCAAGAGTTCGAATGCTTTGGGGAAATCCCTCAACCTGTTTCCCAAAGTTAGATAGCTCCTCCTACTGAAGCTCTCGTGATAAAAAATTCCAGTAAGCATAAAATAAAATTTAGAAATTAACTTGCACCCTTAAGTTCTGGGAAGTCGTCGTAGAAGTACTCGTGTTCTTCGCGTTCTCCTTTCTTTTTCTTTTCCTCTTCAAGCGCTCTAAGCTCAATTCTCCTTATTTTACCGCTAATAGTCTTCGGTAGCTCTGGAACAAATTCTATGATCCTCGGTATCTTGTACCTAGCAAGTATGTTCCTGCAATGCTTGAAGAGATCGAGAGCCAATTCTCTCGAAGGCTTGTAACCCGGTTTGAGAACGACAAACGCCTTTACCAGCTGATATCTTATTGGATGAGGGCTACCAACAACTGCAGATTCCGCAACTGCTGGATGTTCAAGTAAAGCGCTTTCGACTTCAAAGGGTCCAACTCTGTAGTCGGATGTCTTTATAACGTCATCAGCCCTGCCAACAAAGTACCAATAACCTTTTTCGTCAAAGAAAGCTTTGTCACCAGTGTAATAGTACTTGCCTACGAAAACTTTTGCAGTCTTCTGCGGATCGCCCATGTATTCCTTAAACAGCCCTATGGGTCTCCATCTGTCCAACCTGACAACAATGTGTCCAACTTCGTTTGGTTTTGTAATTTCGTTTCCATCATCGTCAACGAGCGTTATATCGTATAGGAACGTCGGTCTTCCGAAAGAGCCAGGGACTATCTTTCCTCCCTTATACCACGGTGGGTTTCCTATCATTGCGGTACTCTCGGTTTGCCCATAGAAGTCTCTAATCTCAGTCTCCGTTTCCTTTAGCCATTTTTCGTAAATCTCTGGGTTCAGAGGTTCTCCAGCGCTCACGACTTCCCTGAGCTTGAAGTCAAATTTTCCAATGTCTGTGAGCATAAAGAGTCTCCACGCCGTGGGCGGTGCGCAGAACGTCGTAACATCATAATCCTGAACTGCCTGCAAATACTGCTCTCCATTTAACCTTCCGGCATGATAGAAGCCAGTGGTTGTTGCACCAACAGTTAGTGGTGGGAAAAAGCTACTCCAAGCATATTTAGCCCAGCCGGGTGCGCTCAGATTGTTGTGTATGTCGCCAGGTCTGACATTTATTATTGAAGTTGTACTCAAATGTCCTAGGGGATAGCTTGTTGCTGTATGGACAACCCTTTTTGGAAGTCCAGTAGTTCCGGATGTGAAGAAACAGAATACTATATCATCGCTTTTTGTTTTTGCTGCAGTTGCATCACTCTTCTCTTTTCTTACTTCATCATAGCTCTTCCAACCGCTTCTTTCTCCGATCACAATCTTAGTCTTTGGCTGAGTGCCAACATTTTTTAAAGCTTCATCTATAACCTTTGCAGAATTTTCATCAGCAATAATAGCATCTGGTGGATATGTCTTGAATCTGAATTCTAGATCGCGGGCCGTCATTATGGTTGCAGTTGGAACACCTATAAAGCCACCTTTAACCACAGCAAAAGTTGCAAACCAAATTTCTGGGAACAGTGGGATCATCATGTAAACATTGTTGCCTTTTTGGATCCCATCCCCGTGGAGAGCGTTTATCAGTTTGTTTCCTTCTTTTGCAAATTCCGAGTAACTATATCTTTTCTTTTCTCCCGTATCCAAGTTCACCCATAGTAGGGCTGTTTCATCGCCCCTCTCTTTTACGTTAATACCTTCAAAGACCTCCTCAGCCCAGTTGAAGTATTCCGGTAGTTTCGTTGTGTTCAATTTATTAAAAAATTCCTCCATTGCTCTCGCTTTTCTTTCATCGTCTGGCATTTGTACAAGCTTTATGAACTCTCTATACAAGTCAGCTAAACTCATATCTTCACCTCTTTCCTTAAAATTAATTTATTTCTCTGGATTTTAAACTTTTCGAAATTTTATCAGATAAATACGAAAAAGTTTTTAATCTCTCATTCAAAAATACAACATGGGCGAAATGGTCGAAAAGATTAAAGAGAAAAGAAAAGAGTGGGAGGAAGAATGTCTTGAGCCTTGGTTGTCAAAGAGTGAGAGAGAAATAAAGAAATTTGAAACCTTATCCGGAATCAAGATATCAGACATATATGATCCCTCAGATATCGCTCACATCGATTTTCTCAGAGATATAGGCTACCCTGGACAGTTCCCGTTCACCCGCGGTGTTTATCCAACAATGTACCGCGGTAGACTTTGGACAATGCGTCTATTCTCCGGATTCGGGACCGCCGAAGACACAAATAAAAGATGGAAAATGCTTCTGGAAGAGGGGGAGACCGGATTAAGCACAGCATTTGATTTTCCAACCCTAATGGGCTTAGACAGCGACGATCCTCTGGCAGACGGAGAAGTCGGCAAATGCGGGGTTGCTGTGGATACCCTTAAGGACTTTGAGATTCTATTCGATGGTATTCCCCTTGACAAGGTGTCAACGTCCTTTACAATAAACCCACCAGCTGGAATAATTCTGGCGATGTATACGGCAATCGGAGATATGCAGAGAGTCCCAAGAGATAAGATAAGGGGAACGATTCAGAACGATATGTTTAAAGAATTCCACGCCCAAAACACAATAGTTCTTCCGCCAGAACCATCATTGAAGATCATAGTAGATATATTTGAATGGGGTGTTAAGAACGTTCCGAAGTTTAACCTGATAAGCATTTCAGGATACCACATAAGAGAAGCTGGTTCTACTGCGGTTCAAGAACTCGCATTCACAATTGCAGATGGTATGGCTTATGTAGAAGCAGCAATCGAGAGAGGAATAGATATAGACAAACTTGCGCCCCAGTTGAGTTTCTTCTTCAATTCCCATAATGATTTCTTCGAAGAGATTGCAAAGTTCAGGGCTGCTAGGAGAATGTGGGCAAAGATAATGAAAGATATCTATGGTGCAAAGGATCCAAGGTCTTGGTGGATGAAGTTTCACGTGCAGACTGCTGGTTGTACTTTGACTGCCCAGCAACCTCTGAACAACATCGTTCGAGTTACAATCCAGGCTCTAGCAGCAGTTCTAGGAGGTTGCCAATCACTACACACCAACAGCTTTGATGAGGCATGGGCTTTGCCGAGTGAGGAGGCAGTCAGAGTCGCTTTGAGAACGCAACAGATAATAGCATACGAAAGCGGGGTTGCAAATGTTGTGGATCCGCTTGCGGGCAGTTATTATGTAGAATGGCTTACTGACAAAATGGAGAAACTCGCATGGAAATATATCGAAAAGATCAAAGAAATGGGCAACGGAAGTATGGTGAAGGGAGTTCTAAAAGGAATAGAAAACGGCTTTTTCATCAGAGAAATATCTGACTCGGCCGCGAGATATCAAAAAGAAATTGAAGAGGGTAGCAGGATAATCGTAGGAGTTAACAGGTTCAAAATAGAGGAAGATCTGAGAATTCCTCTACTAAAAGTCGATCCAGAGGTTCAGAGAAGACAAATAGAGAGATTAAAGAAAGTAAAGGCTGAAAGAGACAATAAGGCCGTGAAAGAGAATCTAGAATGGATAAGGAGTTGTTGCGAAAGTAACGAAAATGTTATGCCGGCTGTTTTTGAGGCTGTTAAGAGTTATGCAACAATTGGAGAAATAATGGGGACGTTTAAACAGGTATATGGAACATACAGAAAACCGATTATAATTTAAGGTGATGCGATGGAAAGGATAAGAGTCTTGATTGCCAAAGTCGGTTTAGATGGTCATGACAGAGGAGCAAAAGTTCTCGCAAGATTTTTGAGAGATGCTGGTTTTGAAGTAATATACACAGGTCTCCATCGCACACCTCAAGAAGTTGCAAGGGCAGCACTTGATGAAGACGTAGATGTTGTAGGTATTTCCTTGCTGAGTGGGGCCCATATACCGCTGGTTCCGAGAGTTATCCAATACATACGCGAGTACGGTGGCAATCCGGATGAGATGCTTATACTGGTCGGTGGAACTATCCCCCATGACGATTTTCCAAAATTAAGAGAGGCAGGGGTAGACGGTATATTCATACCAGGAACCCCAATTTCGGAAATAATAAAATTCATCAAGGAAGAACTCCCAAAAAAGAGGAAGGGGAAAAGTAAATGAATATCGAGGAAATAGTTGAAGGTGTTATCAGCGGAAATAGAAGATTGCTGGCAAGGGCTATAACCATCGTTGAAAACGAGTATCCGGAATCTAGAGAATTACTGAGAAAGATATATCCGAGAACCGGGAATGCACATGTTATTGGAATAACCGGTTTTCCGGGGGTTGGCAAAAGCACAATTGTAAGCAAACTGACCGAAGAATTTAGAAGAAGAGGAAAAAGTGTTGGAATTGTTGCAGTAGATCCGAGCTCTCCTTTTACAGGTGGCGCATTGCTGGGCGACAGACTCCGCCTTGATGGGATGGATGTTAATAAGAATCTATGGCTCGATGAAAAGGTATTTTTCAGAAGCATGGGATCACGCGGAAGACTTGGAGGGATTGCAAAAAAAACTGGAGACGTTATAAAACTTTTAGATGCTGCAGGTTATGAAAAAATACTCGTAGAAACCGTTGGTGCTGGGCAGAGTGAAATTGGAGTCCTTGAAGTGGCAGACACGGTCGTTGTTATATTAATGCCTGAGACTGGAGATGATATTCAGGTAAACAAAGCAGGAATTTTGGAAATAGGAGATATCTTTGTAATAAACAAATCAGATCTAGAAGGGGCAGAGAACGTGGAAAGATGGCTTAAATACATGCTCTCACTTGATGAGGAAACCGTAATAGAATTATCCAAGCTTGGTCACGCGGATGATGCAAAAATTATGCAGAAACTGAAATGGAAAAAGCCAGTTTTAAGAACGATCGCAGATAAAGGTGTTGGGATAAAGGAACTGGCCAATGAGATCGAGAGGCATTATGAGGTTATAAAGAGGAACGGAATACTTCAAGAAAAGAGAAGAGAAAAAGCAAAACTTTCAGCGATAGAACTCGTGGTTGAGGAAATTAGGAGTGAGATTATAAAAAAGTATAAACACTTACTTGACAAAGAGGTAGACCCGTACACATTGGCAGATAAAATAATCAAAGAGGTGCTTAAATGTTAAAACCCTTCGAAACGAGCACACTTAGCGGAAAGGTTTGGAAAGATTCGATTCTGGCTGAAACTCTTGGGAGCGTTGATGAAGCAAATGCCTTCATAGGTTTAGCAAGGGTTTTCAGTAGGAAAGATGAAGTAAAAGCAGCATTAAAAGACCTACAACTCATCCTTTTTCGAGTCTGTGCGGTAATCGCTGGTTATAAAAATCCCGACAACGAGTTGAACAAAATTCTATCGATGATAGAAAGCTTTGAAAGCAAAGTTGAGAAACCAAACTGTTTTTTAATCTTAGAGAAAGACGAGGGGACTTCGGCTTTAAGTGTTGCGAGAGCAATTGTCAGAAGAGCCGAAAGAAGAGCTATTAGCCTTTACAGAAACGGTTTGTTGAATGAAAAGATTGTCGAACTTTTGAACAAAATAAGTTATCTCCTTTATCTTCTCATTCTCTATGAAGGTGAAAGCTTTGAGGAGGTGAAATTTTGAGAGTAGCAGTTATAGGAGTGGGAATGACCAAATTCGGGAAACATCCGGATAAGTCGCTGGTAGATCTATTTGCATATGCATTCTTTGAAGCGTTAGAGGACGCGAACATAGAGCTTAAGAACGTAGAGGCCATATATTTTGGAAACTTTGTTGGTGAGATGACAGATGGTTCGGCAAATTTGAGTGGATTCGTTGCAGATGAGGTTGGACTTAAGAACATTCCTGCGATCAGATACGAAGGAGCATGCGCTTCGTCAAGTGTGGCTTTTAGAGAAGCTGTTAGGGCTGTAAAGGCCGGTTATTACAATTGCGTGGCTGTAGGAGGGGCTGAAAAATTGCTTAGCGCTGGAACCGCGATAGGAACGAGAGCGTTGGCAACGGCAGTGGATGGTGTTTATGAAATGACTGCAGGTCTGACTTTTCCAGGCGTGTTTGCATTAGCAGCTAGGTATTATGCGAAGAAATACGAAATTCCGCTTCAAAAACTCAGGGAAATGATGGCACAAGTCTCTGTTAAGAATCACAAGTACGGTGCAGTGAATCCAAAAGCTCAATTTTATGGAAAATACGGTGATTTGAAAGTTGAAGACGTTTTGAATTCTAGGATGATCTGTTCACCCCTCACACTTCTCGACTGTTGTCCTATGACGGACGGAGGAAGCGCTGTAATAGTGGCAAACGAAAAGTTTGCAAAGGAAGTATGTGATAACTCTGTCTACGTTCTCGGAACTGGTCAAGCTTCAGGCGGTAGCCTTTTCAGACAAGGAGAGGATATAATCAAAGCTATCCCCAGGAAAATTGCAGCGGAAATGGCCTTCAGAGAGGCAAAAATAACACCGAAAGACGTAGACTTCGTTGAAGTACACGATTGCTTCACTATAGCCGAAATAATTGCGCTAGAAGCAATGGGTTTCTTTGAATACGGTACCGCTTGCTATGCAACAGCTGAAGGTGTCACAAGCATCGATGGAGATCTTCCAGTCAACCCAGACGGCGGCCTGATTGGTAAAGGACATCCAGTCGGTGCAACGGGAACTTCTCAGATATATACAGCAGTCAAGCAACTTAGAAACGAATTCAAGTGGAATCAAGTGGAAGATGCTAGAATTGCGATGACAGATACGCTTGGCGGTGATTTTGGAACACTTGTAAATATAATTTTGGGGGTGGACTGATGTTCATGGAATTTTTTAACTCCCTTTTAGAAGGAAAACTTTTGGGAATGAAGTGTAAAGACTGCGGAAACTATATATGTCCACCCAAACATACATGCAATAGCTGTTCAAGCAGAAATCTAGAAAAGACAATTCTTAGCGGAAAAGGGACAGTTAAAACCTACACGGTGACTTACGTCGCCCCTATGGGCTACGAAAAAGAGGTTCCGTATGTTGTTGCTTTAGTTGAGCTTGATGAGGGGCCTTGGATTATCGGAAGACTCGACGTGGATCCAAAAATCGCTGAGGAAAATGATCTAACGGACAAAAGAGTTAGTATTTTTGCAAAAGAGATGCCAAGCGAGATGTTCTATCCAATGAAGGAGAAAAGGATAGTTCCGCACTTTAGAATAGAGGGGTAGGATGGATTTCGAACTCAGCGAAGATTACAAAATTTTACAGCAAGCGGTCAGAGACTTTGCTGAGAAAGAGATAAAACCATTTGGTAGGGAATACGATGAAAAAGAAGAATATCCTTGGGATATATATCGAAAAGCTGCCAAATTGGGTTACATTGGGGCAAGTGTGCCAGAAGAGTACGGTGGAGCTGGAATGGATCAACTAGCTGAAGCTATAATAAGCATTGAATTAACAAAGGCCGATAGTGGCATCGGTAGCGCTATAGATCTTGCAGTCTTGGGTGTTCCAATGTTGCTTAGATATGGCAGCGAGGAGCTGAAAGAGAAATTCATTCCAGGAGTTGTTAAAGGTAAAAAGCCATCAGCAATAGCAATTACGGAACCAGATTGTGGCACTGACGTTTCAGCTATAAAAACCAAAGCAATTAAAGATGGAAATGAATGGGTAATTAACGGATCCAAAACTTTTATAACAAACGGTAGCATTGCAGAATACGTGGTTGTGCTTGCAAAAACTGCCGAAGTTTCACCACCACACCGCGGTATTAGCGCTTTTGTTGTTGAAACAGAAAGAAATGGTTATAAAGCAAAAAAAATCAGAAAAATGGGAATGAACTGCCACGATACTGCTGAAATCGTATTTAAAAATGTTAGAATTCCAGAAGAGAACTTAGTAGGTGAGCTCAACAGGGGTTTCTACCAACTTATGGACTTCTTTAATGAGAGTAGAGTTAAAATAGCGGCTCTACACTTGGGGATAGCAGAAGGGGCATACGAAAGGGCTTTGGAGTACGCTAGGCAGAGGAAATCCTTCGGAAAGCCTTTGATAGAGCATCAGGCTGTTTCGTTCAAGCTGGCTGACATGTTCACAGAAATAGAGGCCGCAAGGCTGCTGGTTTATAGAGCTGCATGGCTCGTGGACAGTGGCTCTCCAAACCCGGCTCTAAGCTCTGCTGCAAAGCTTTTTGCGAGCGAGGTTGCGGTTAGGGTTACATATGAAGCTGTTCAGATCTTTGGCGGCTATGGATACAGCAAGGAGTACGATGTTGAAAGATATTACAGAGATGCAAGAGTTGGAACCATTTACGAGGGCACAAGCGAAGCGCAGAGAATTGTTATATCGAGACTTCTAACTGGTAAGGTGAGGGTATGAAAGTTGCCGACAAAGTCTATTTAATCGATCCCTTCCAAATTCCAGGAATTTTTTCAACATACTTTTTGGACTTTGAAAAAAAGGTGTTAGTAGAGCCCTGTGTTGTTAGTGGAGCTAGTATCATACTGGATAACCTTCGAAAATTCGGAGTCCAAAATCTTGATTATATCGCTGTAACCCATGTCCACATAGACCATGGCGGCAGTGCTGCAACAATTGCAAAGAGGATGAACTCAAAAATCCTTGTACATCCAAAGGGTGCTAGGCATCTAGCAAATCCCGAAAAGCTTTGGCAAGCCTCGAGAGCTGTCCTAGGAGAACTTGCGGATATCTACGGTAAGCCAGAGAGTATTGAAGAGGATAGAATAATCTCAGTTGATGACGGACAGAAATTCGATCTTGGAGATGACGAGATGATTGCCATTCATGCACCAGGGCATGCGCCCCATATGGTTGCATATTATCTAAATAAAAGAAAGATTCTTTTTCCATCAGATGCCGTGGGGATGATAATAAGGGGGAGAACCTTCCCACTTACACCACCACCGTTCGACTTCGAAAAAGCTATAGAAACGCTAGAGAAGTTCGAAAAGCTAGATATAGAAACCGTTGCTTTAACACACTTTGGTGTAGCGAAAAAGGATTGTATAGTTGAGTCCAAGAGGAGATTGAAGCTTTGGTTTGAGACAGCAAAAGAAGCAAGATCTATCGAAGAGCTAGACTTAAAACTTAGAAAAGTAGATCCAGAAATAGAACTAATCGATAAAAACTCACTATTTTACTCTTTCTATCTGACTTCTCTAAAAGGGTTGCTTTCAGCTCAAGGAAAATAAAAAGCGCCGCCGGCAGGGTTCGAACCTGCGACCAATGGCTTAACAGGCCACCGCTCTACCAGCTGAGCTACGGCGGCTCAATCTCATTAGTCCTCTGGATATTTAAGTCTTTTCACCTCTTCTACTATTTTTGGTAATATCTCACCAACTTTTCCCTTAATTATATACTCAGAAACGCCCTCAAATGTTAGAGGAGTTTCGTCAAGATTTATCTCTATTACCTTTGCACCGTTTCTCTTTGCCACTCGTGGTAGTTCTGCAGCCGGATAAACCGCAGCCGAAGTTCCACATACCAACATCAAATCGCACTTCATGGTTTCTTCAAAGCTCCTCATATAAACATCAATCGGAATTGGTTCATTAAAGTGAACTACATCCAGTTTCAAAAAATTGTCGCATTTTTTGCATTTTGGCACATCTCCGGCTTCTATAATACTCTCAAAAATCACTTTATCGAATCTGGTGTTGCATTTGATACATCTAAGCTTCAAAACACTACCGTGGAACTCTATTACGTTCTTACTTCCTGCTTTTTGGTGCAATCCATCAATGTTTTGAGTGATCACACAAGCTAGTATCCCAAGTTTTTCAAGTTCTGCGAGGGCTTTATGCGCAGGATTTGGTTGCGCTTTTTCTAGGATCGGATAAATTGTAGATTTTCGAACTTCTATCCAGTACTCTCTGGGATCTCTAAGAAATTTTTCATAGATCTCATAAGCCTTCTTTTCAGCATCGGGATTCATTCTCCATATCCCTTTCGGCCCGCGAAAGTCAGGTATTCCGGATTCGGTAGAAACACCCGCACCTGTGAGTGCTATCGCGTAATTCGAATTCAACAAATCTATGGCAACTTTCCTTATTAGATCCATAGAAAAAATCGGTCAAGCTTATTTATAGCTCTTGCTTTCACATTCTATGCTATGCAAATTTTGCAACTCAAAATTGGGTTGGGGAGAAAGTGAAAATTGCGTAGTTTGCTGTGACTTCTTTGAGAAAGCTGGGAAGATAGCAGTAGAAATTGTGAAAAATATCCAATTCGAATTTGAAAGTTTTAAAGTCGGCATAAAAAGCGAGGGAAGTTTTAAAGCTCTTCAAGAGCTTCTTGCTGATTACGATATCAAGACCGAAATGAAAAAAATCTTAGAGAGAGAGATCAGAGAGATAACCGGAAAGATGATTTCAAACAATCCAGATTTGCTTATAACATTCAATCCCGAAGATTTTTCTTTTAAACTCGACGTAAAGCCAATATTTATTTATGGCAGATATATAAAAAGAGTGCGAAACATTTCCCAGACGAGATGGCTCTGCGGATTCTGTAAAGGAGCCGGTTGTGAGATCTGTAACTTTACTGGGAAAAGGTATTTTACTTCAGTTGAGGAGTTAATATCTACACCAGTTATCGAGATATTCAAAGCTAAGGATGCGATTCTTCACGGTGCAGGGAGAGAAGATGTGGATGCAAGAATGCTCGGAAAAGGGAGACCATTTGTTCTGGAAATTCTAGAACCAAAAAAAAGATTAGTAGACCTAGAAGAGGTAGAAAAAACAATAAACAACTTATGCAAGGGAAAAGTTGCTGTAAAAGAGCTAAGATTTGCCAAACAAAATGAAATTGAAAAAATTAAGGAAGAAAGATACAGAAAAGTTTACCGAGCAAAAGTTGTGTTTGATAAGGAAATTAGCAGAGAAGAATTGGAGGAGTCTTTACGAGATTTAATTGGGGAGATTAAACAGAAAACACCAAAAAGGGTTCTACACAGAAGGGCGGACATTCTTAGAATCAGGAGAGTATATAAAGCTGAAATAATAGAGCATTTCGGAAAATGGGCTGTTTTAAAATTTGAAACTGATGCAGGTTTGTACGTTAAGGAACTCGTAAGCGGCGATGAAGGGAGAACTGAGCCAAATCTTTCGAAGAGATTCAAAGCTTGGGTTGAAAAACTTGATGTTATTGATGTCTTAGAACCAGATTCTTCAACCTAAAAAACAATATAGAATAGTTCATCTGCGTTGTTATTGAGAAGTTTCAAAATGCCGACAGTTTCCGCGCTTCCCGGGCCCTCTCGGAACCCAGTACAACGCGGAACGGAACGGGGCTTAACTTCCGGGTTCGGAATGAGTCCGGGTGTTTCCCCCGCTCCTATGACCGTCGGCAAATAAATT
>CAYXCK010000024.1:0-17016 GCA_964463575.1 uncultured archaeon | reverse complement strand
AATACCCTGCCTATTACGCAGATTTGAACTTCCTTATGCAAGGAACTTCTTCTGGATTATTTGGACATTCTATTTAGACTTTCTATTTATTTAAGCTTTTCTATTATCCTCGCCCTGAAGAGCAGTTTTCTCTTATAAAAATATTATAATAATAAAAACATTTAGAAAAAATTAAAGAAGTTTTGAGGAAAAAGAAAATTGTGGAAATGATAGATCTATTCCTCCCACTTGTATCATTCGTAGTAGCTTTTTTTACATCTCCAGCCGGTGTAAGTGGAGCATTTCTTTTGCTTCCATTTCAGGTGAGTATTCTTGGATGCACTTCCCCTTCCGTGAGCGCAACAAATCTCGTTTACAATCTCATAGCTATTCCAAGTGGTATATATCGCTATATAAGGGAGAAAAGAATGGCCTGGCCTTTAGTCTCGATAACTGCTCTTGCAACTCTTCCTGGGGTTTTCATAGGAGCGGTTTTAAGGTCGAGCTATTTTCTTGATCCGAAGCTTTTTAAGCTATTTGTCGGTTTAGTCCTACTATATCTCGGTCTTAGAGTTTTAAGTTCTGTCCTCAGACCGAATCCAAAGATATCTGAACTTGAAAAAAAGTTTAAAGAGAGAGTAGAGATGATAAAAAAAGAAAGAGAAAAAAGATTAGCTGCCGGACTTCCACCAGATGCTGTTGTAAAGACTAAGAAAATGGGGATTAGAAAGATAGAATATGAGTTTTGGGGTGAAATCTTCTCTTTCTCCCCGCTCTTGGTATTTGCTGTTTCATTTGTGATCGGAATAATTGGTGGTATTTATGGAATAGGGGGAGGGGCAATTTTAGCTCCAATTTTTGCAAGCGTCTTTGGTTTGCCCGTTTACACGACTGCGGGAGCAACGCTTCTGGGGACATTTTTAACCTCTTTGTTCGGTATTATGGGTTACTACGCAGTAGGATACCCCCCGGATTGGAAAATCGGATTGGCTTTTGGTATAGGAGGGTTTTTTGGGGTTTATCTGGGAGCGAGATTCCAGAAATTCATGCCCGAAAAAACAATAAGGCTTTGTCTTTCGGCAATTGTGCTTGCAACCTCTGTAAGTTACGTAGTTCAATTCTTTTTTTAAAAACCGGGAAAAGTTTATAAATAATTTAATTCAGAAAAAGATATGGCTATAAGTGATAGAGTTGTTAGAGAATTGAATTTGCAACTGAACAGGGAAATATATTCTGCCTACCTATATCTCTCCATGGCTGCTTATTTTGAATCCGTAGGACTTAAGGGTTTTTCAAAGTGGATGAAGGTTCAGTGGCGGGAAGAGTTGATGCACGCAATGAAATTCTTTGATTATATAGCCAGTAGGGGAGGAAGAGTGGAGTTATATGCAATCGAAGCTCCGCCGAAGGACTGGAAATCTCCGCTTGATGCATTTGAGTTCGCTTTGGCCCATGAAAAGGAGGTAACTAAAAGAATATCAAATATTGTTGAGTTGGCAATAGCTGAAAAAGATCATGCCACATTCAATATGCTTCAGTGGTTTGTTAACGAGCAAGTTGAAGAAGAGCAGAGCTTCGAAGAGGTTGTTTTAAAACTAAAGCTCGCCGGAAATGACACAAGGGCTATACTCTTTCTCGATTCAGAACTGGGAAAAAGAGAGGTGAGCGCTGAGGATGAATCTTCAAGCACTTTACAAGATTAGCTATGGTCTCTATATTGTTTCTTCAGTGAAAAACGGAAAATACTCTGCTCAGATAGCAAATACAGTTTTTCAAGTTACTTCTGAACCCCCGAAGGTTGCAGTTTGTCTGAACAATAAGAACACAACTCATGAGTTTGTTAAAGATTCAAAAGTTTTTGCTGTAAGCGTATTAGAAAAGGAGACACCTTTGCAGTTCATAGGAAAATTCGGATTCAGAAGTAGCAGAGATTTTAACAAATTTGAAGGAGTTAATTTCAGAATTGGTAAAACTGGTTCGCCAATAGTTTTGGATCATGTAGTGGCTTTTCTGGAAGCGAGAGTTTTGCAGGAATGTGATGTTGGAACCCACACATTATTTATTGGCGAGCTGGTAGACGCTGATATTTTAAAGGATTTGGAAGTTATGACGTACGAGTATTATCACTATGTCAAAAAAGGAAAAGCTCCAAAGACTGCGACAGTTTATTTAGAGAAATGAGCCCGGAAGAAATTCTTAAAAAAGCTCTTGAACTGGAAAGAGAGGCTATTAGAGTATACAGTGAGATGCGAAAAAATGCAACTTCTGAAACTGCGGATATTTTAGACTATCTAATCTCGCAGGAAAGGGAACACATAAAAATCATAAGCGATAGATTGAAGGTGATCAGATTTTTATCCAAACATCAAAATGATCTAGGGAATTCTCACTAGACTGTTTGACTGCTTGAGCCCGTGCATAGCTACCATGCACGGGTAACCACTCCTGAAAGGATTTAGGTTATGATATTAAAATTGGTTTACAGTTTCCCTGGATTAAATACTTTGCACCAAGATCAAAGATCTTCAGGCAAAAGGTGAGAGATAGCTAAAAGATTAATTAACCCAAAAGAGCTCTTTCGTTATAGATTATTATTAAATTTGTGTATAAATAATTGGAAGAATAACCATTAAAGAAAAGGAAATAAGCAACAATATTATGCTCACTTTTAACTTCTGCTCCTTTTTTCTTTCCAGTAGATAGTTACCTATGCTTTCAGTCAAAATTATCACTGAGATCGTGAAAAAAATTAGGAGCAAAAAAGAAAGAATTTTTGGAATCTTCTCAACCGGTAAATAACTTTCCCAAATCTTCAGCGAATAGTAGGCAACAGCTACGAACTCTATAACGACTGCAGCAGCTGTAATTGCTGAAGTTCTTCGATTCAATTCAAGTTCATTTTTTCTCCTTTCAACTTCGATTTGGAAGTAAACCAAATTCAATCTGTTCTCCAATTCCTTTAAGACCTTTTCAAAGTTTTCGGAATATTTTTTAACTTCTATTAGTTCGAATTCTAATCTGTATATCTCTTCAGACATGAAATTGCCAAGCTTGGAAGAAAAAAACTTTGCGTTTGAAATTGCCATCTCTGCCTTGTTTGCCTTTGAAATAAAATCTGAATAAGTGACAAAAAAAGAGTCTCTTTTCTGTGCAAGGGTTATGGCATAGTCCTCATAGTTTACCGTAGCCTCTTTTAAGAATTCACGAATTTCGATACTCTTATTAATAACGTAGTCTTTTGTTTGCATACAATCTCTAACAGTTAGCTTTGCAATTGTCAATTCCGCAAAAAAGGCTGGAAAAAGATTGTAAAAAAGATTCTCGTCAAAAACTGTGTCAATTTCAATTAGTTGGTTATATTTGTATTTTCCAAAAGAAAATTGTTCACCGCGTTCCAAATGGACAATCTTAATCTCGAATTTTTCGATTGGATTTCCAACCTCCTGTTCGGAAATTATGAAAATAACCGACTTATATCTCCCGAGAATAAGTTCTGTACCTTCTGCAAGAATCTCAGTGTATTTGAATCTCTTGAAAGATGGTTTAGCTCTTTTTCCGATCTCTTTTAAAACTTTCTCTAGCTCCGATTCGCTGTAAAACATGTATAGCATATTTTTAAAAAATCAGAGATGAATAAAAAGTTTTGTCAGTGACTATTACAACTGAAAGCCTCGCCCTCTAGGCGGAAAAAAGGTCAGTTTAAAATTGTCGCATGTTATAAGAAAGGGATGCCCAGAAAACCCAGAGCTTTAGCTGTGAGATGAATGGGCAAGCTTAAATAGGCTGTGCTTTTAAGCTTGAGAAAATAAGCAGACCCTATAATTTCAATTAATAGTAATTTCATCTGAAGAGATTAGAGTTGTTAATTCGATATTTTCTAGCATTTTTATGAATTCCTTGACCTCAACAGTCTCTTTCAGTCCCTCAATGAAAGGCCAGGATATTGGTTGGTAGAGAAGTTCAGCCCTTATCTTGAGGGGTTTTTTAAATTCTTTTTTTATTAAATAAGTTATCCTGTCTCTGCCGGGAGAGAAATTGTCATCTTCAACCCCAACTGGAATGGTATCTGGGTGTGCAAGCGTAGTGATAAAACCCTTGGGCAAAATCCTGTTATCTTTGATATACCCATGAGCTTTTGTCAAATCTATGGTGTATTTTCCGTCCTTGTCCATCATCACACTCTCGTAGATTTGAACTTGATCTTCTGAGGTGATCAGGTCGTAGTGTCTCTCAGGATAGTTTTCTCCAATCACTTTTCCATTTTTCATAACTCTCCCAGATTCGAAGATTATTCCCCCAGAATCTTCAACTAGTACGTGAACTATCACTCTCCGTGACGGGAAACCAGTAGGAAACTTGTGACCTGCGTTATTTTTTATCTCAACAAGAATCTCTATTTCACCATCTTTTAGTTTTACGGAAATAATCTTAATCTCTGCAGACGATTTCAGCTTGTCTTCAGATCTTTTTGCCCCAATCTCGTCGCCTAAGATTTTTAAAATCTGAACGTTTGCCCCTGAAAAGTGGTGATGTTTTGCTTTTCTTTCAAAAATGTTTTCAGGTTTTGTAGATATCCTAAAGCTCTCTTCTTTCATATGACAGCTCTGACAAGGCGTTTCCGGATTATAGATACTGTTTTTCCATTCTAGGAAAGTCGTTTGTTCAGCAAAAAACTTAGTTATTTTCCCATCCTCGATAGTTGGGGTGTATACAACGTGGCAATTTCCACAAAGATCGGATTTAAGGAAATTTTCAGATTTTGTAGGAAAGTAACCCGAATTTCTGTACATTTCTATACTATATATTGGAATAAAAGGTCCATAAATAGCCCTCTCTGGTTTTCTGTAGTTGATATCTATTAAATAATTTCCGCTGAAATTATTTTTCTTAATCTGGTGACAAAGGGTGCAAGAAACGCCATCAATGGCGAACTCATAAAGTTCGTTGGACTTGTTGAGAAAGCCTGATCTAAGAATACGAGCTTCCATTTCATTAAGCTTAGCTTCTAATTTTGCAGTCGGCGTGTGACATTTGGCACATTCCTCTTCGACAAAGCTTCCAACTACCACTTCATTGCTAAGCTTAGCTAAGAAATATGGATCCTTGGCAGCATTTGAATGCATTGATTGGCTCCAGTTTGTATAGAAGACTCTGTGGCATTCTGCACAAGTTTCTGGAGTTGTAAAAATTCTTTCGGCGTGGGGAAAGGATATTATTGAGAAGATAATCGGTAGGAAGAGCGAAAGTTTTTGAAACATATGTCCACTTTTCTTTTTGTTATATAACCCTTATCATTAAAGGGAGGAAAGTTTTTAAATATCATGTACAACAGATCAGCGATGAACTTTGAAGAGTTGTTCAACAAACTACCAATAGCAATCTTTGTTTCCTGTAAGGATTTTGAATACGAAAATGAGAAAGCTAGGGAAATAGGGCTTAAAGAAAACAGGAATAGTAGTTACATACATTTTAATAACAGCATATATAAAATTTTTCATGATAAAATATTAAATTATGACGTGTATCTTGCGGTCGAGTATCCCGATAAAATTTCGGATGTTGAAAGACTTGGCTTGTATCTTCATTTTTTCAAGGAGTCAAAAGAATTTTCCTTCATATTGGACAGAAATGGGAGACTTATTGATGTGAACCCAAGTTGTGAAATACTTGGATTTAAAAAGGACGAACTTCTTGGGAAGGATTCAAGCTTCATAGCATTTGAGGATCAGATTGAAGTTTTACGCAAGAACTTTGGAAAAGTTTTAAAAGGGGAAACCGTTAAATTTACTTTCAAGGCTAAAGATGCAAAAGGACAAGCAAGATATTTGGAAGTTCTTGAGTGGCCCAGATATCTGAATGGAGAGATAGTTGGAAGTGAAGGAGTTGCCAGAGATGTAACAGAGAACAAAAAGCTAGAGATTGAACTTGAAAGGGTAAACAAGGCACTAAAAATTCTCAATCAGGTGCAAAAATTGATCTTTAAAGAGAAAGATGAGTATTCGTTGTTGAGAAGAGTTTATCTAATGATGAAAAAGTTCGGAATTGAGATGCATGCATGGCTTATGGAATCAAATAAGCTCATAGAAGCTACACCGGGTGCTTCAAGGTGCAACATCAAAACAGTTGAATTTTATTACGGAAAATGCCAATGTAGTGAAGCAAGGAGTAGTTCTCTGATAGTACCAATAACTCATGAAGGTAAAATCCTAGGTCTAATTGCATTCTGTTCGATTGGAGAGCTTAGTGAAGGAGAGATTAGTGTTTTCTCACAGCTTGGGGAGGATTTAGGGTTTGCAATGAACCACTATCAGGTAGAGAGGCACAAAAAGATAATGTCCGAAATCCTAGTAGAAAATCTGAGACAGTTCGAAAAACTTGCAGATAAATTGAGAAACCCTCTTGCAATTGCGTTGGGGTATTTGGAGTTAGAAGAAGTTAGCTGCGATGAGAAAATAAAGGAAATAGAAAAACAACTTAAGAGAATAGTGGATACAATTGAAGATTTACGTTTTCAGGAAGTTATGACATTTCTCCTCACAAAAACTTCTGAAAAGAAAGTTTAGTAATTTTTTGATTACAACTGAAAGCCTCGCCCTTCAGGGCGGGAAGAGGTCAGTATTGTTTTGGATAACTTTAAATATTGCCGGGTATATTAATAAAACCGGAAAATCCCTTAAAAAAGAATGTCATTAAAAACAAAAATAACCTAGCAAATATGGCTAAAATAGATGAAGTCGATATCGCAATATTGAAGGAGTTGCAAGAAGATGCAAGGAAAAGTTTGAAGGAGATAGCCGAAAAAGTCGGAGTTGCTGAAGGAACTGTTTATAATAGACTAAACAAGATGAAGAGCCTTGGAGTTATAAAAAAATTCATTCCTGTTATAGATTATCCAAAACTTGGCTATGAAATAACAGCAATAATTGGGATTACTGCTGAAGGTGGACAAATAGTTGAGATCGAGAAGGAAATTGCTAAAGAAAAAAATGTGACTGCTGTTTACGATGTAACTGGTGAGTTTGACATTTTAGTCGTGGCGAAATTCGAAAACAGAGAAAAATTGAACCAGTTCGTAAAAAGACTATTGGGAATGAGGAGTGTAAAGAGAACGTATACGATGTTAGTTCTAAACGTTGTTAAGGAGTCGCATATCATCGAACTTTAGGTTGTGTATTCTGAATTTATCTTTACATATTCGTAGCTCAAGTCGCATCCAATTGCAAAGTCTTCATACGCACCTTTGTGGAGATCTACAATTATCCTAAAATCTTTTTTCATCAATTCTCTTGCCTCTTCCTCTTTGCCAGTTATAAATCCTTTTTCGACCAACTTTACACTCTTTTCATCGTTTTCGAAAGCTATGGTTATCTTATCGTCCACTTCTGCACCGCTGTATCCGATTGCGGAAACTATTCTCCCCCAGTTTGGATCTGAGCCAAATATTGCTGTTTTGACAAGTAGAGATCTTGCGATTGTTTTTGCCACAATTTCAGCATCTTTTTCATTTTTTGCCCCCTTAACAAATACCTCAAATATTTTTGTAGCCCCCTCGCCATCCTTGGCTATCTGTTTCGCTATGCTGTAGCAGACTTTTCCGAGTTCTTCCTCGAAGACATCTCTTTCAACTTTTTCTTTTCCAAGAGAGACTAAAAGCACTGTATCGTTTGTTGAGGTATCCCCATCAACAGTAAGCCTGTTAAGTGGCTTAACAGCTTTTTTTAGCATCTCGTATAGTTCACCAGACTCGAATTTTGCCGTTGTAAATATGAAACAAAGCATTGTTGCAAGATTTGGTGCAATCATTCCAGCCCCTTTTGCAACTGCCGAAATCTTTGCCTTTTCGCTGTAGGCTTTTTTGATAAATTTATCGGTTGTTCTTATTGCGTTTGAAAATCTCTCTGCACATTCTTTGGTTGTTCCAAGTCCAGCAAAAACCTCGGGTGCTTTTCTTTTTATCCAGTCCATATCAAGTCTTCTTCCGATCACCCCTGTAGAAGCCAATGCTACTTCTCTTTCGTTGCAATTCAAAAGCTTGGATGCAATTCTGCACATTTCCTTTGCATCTTCAATTCCTTTCTCTCCCGTGAAAGCGTTGGCGTTTCCACTGTTTACTATCAACCCTTTTGCGTATCCGGAGCTGATGTTTTCCTTACAGACTATAACCGGGGCAGCTTTTATTTTGTTACTTGTAAAAACCCCTGCAATAGCTCCTTTAAATTTTGCCATAGCCAATCCAAACTTACCTTCTTTAATTCCATTGCATAGGACCCCGAGCTCTGTTAGCTCCATACTTGCAGTTTCTGGATCGATTAAAAAACTCTTTTAAACGGAAGTGAAACTCGTAATATGGACTTACCAACTTTGGACTATGCAGGTGAATTCAATTCTGTTCTGCTCAGGGTTGACATAAATGCTCCAATAGTGAATTCAACAATCTTGGACACATCGAGGTTCAAAAGCCATGTTCCAACGTTGCGAGAGCTCGAAGATAAAAAAGTTGTCATGCTGGCACATCAAAGCAGACCAGGGAGAAAGGACTTTACAACGCTTGAAGAGCATGCAAAGGTTTTTTCAAAAATTTTGGGAAGAAATGTTGAGTATATAGATGAGATATTTAGCAGGAGAGTTATTGAAAGAATCAAAAACCTTTGTAATGGCGAAATTCTACTACTAGAGAACGTTCGCTTTTACTCCGAGGAACAACTTGAAAGAAGCGCTGAAGAACATGCGGAGTCAATTATGGTTCGAAGGCTGAGCAATCTTTTCGATATCTTTGTAAACGATGCTTTTTCTGCGTTTCATAGAAGTCATGCGTCTCTAGTCGGTTTCATTCCGGTTCTACCAACTTTCATAGGCAGACTCGCCGAAAAAGAAATAAAAGCTTTGAGCCGAGCTTTAAGGCCTGGAAAGACAGCATTTGTTCTTGGAGGAGCCAAGATAAAAGATCCTATCAAAGTCATGAAAAATGTCTTGCAAAATGGGATAGCTGAAAAAGTTTTTCTGACCGGAGTCATTGCCAACTACTTCTTAACATTGAAGGGAAAGGATTTAGGTGAAGAGAATAGGAAAGTGATAGAGGAGAACAAGGAAGGTGTAAAAGACGAAGAAGCAAAAGCCCTACTCGAAAAGTATGGTGATAAAATAGTTCTTCCAGTTGATTTCGGTGTAGAAGATGGAGGCTTAAGAAGAGACGTTTCGGTAAATGATTTTGATGGAAGGGGAAAAATAAAGGATATCGGAATTGAAACTGTTAATGAGTATACTTCGAAGATTTCTGAGTTTGAAACAGTTGTGATCAATGGTACAGCTGGAGTTTACGAAGACAGCAAGTTTTCGCTTGGCACATACGAGATATTGAAGGCCGCCTCGAAAACATATGCAATAGTTGGGGGAGGCCATACGGCTTCGGCCGCAAATTTGTTTGGCCTCTCAGAGAAGATAGCACATGTTTCAATAGCTGGTGGAGCCTGTATTAGGTTTTTAAGCGGTGAAAAGCTTCCTGTAATAGAAAAGATAAGAGAATACTGGGAAAATAAATGGAAAGTAAAGAGGAGGTGAGTCATCCCTTTAAAGGCGAGATTTCCGGTGTTGAGTATTTATACCCTTATATACCAATTCAAAAGC
The DNA here is from genome assembly GCA_964463575.1 of uncultured archaeon. Taxonomy (GTDB): domain Archaea; phylum Halobacteriota; class Archaeoglobi; order Archaeoglobales; family Archaeoglobaceae; genus WYZ-LMO2. Next base: position 7,413 of record CAYXCK010000024.1, on the reverse strand, counting down.
CAAGTTCATTCCATGCCTCAATAGATAGAGATCCACGTAATTTTCTTCATAATACCCATCGTTTAGTTGACATGTTGCCTGAGTTAACACTCTGAAAGCTTCATGACGATGAGAGAACATCGAGGAAGAAGGGATGAAAGCTAATGCTGAACCGGAACGAACCATTTTTTAGCACCATGGCAAGCAAAATATTTTAGGTAGGAGGAGGAAAAAGAATATGCTCGAGAGACAGACAAAGGACATGATAAATATCGATCCGCTTCAGACAGGCGGAAAAATTACTGAAGAAGCTAGGAGAGCTTTAATTGAATGGGGGGATGGTTACAGTGTATGCGATTTCTGCACTGGCAGACTCGACGAAATTAAAACCCCTCCTATTTACGAGTTTGTTCACAAAACTCTCCCGGATTTCATTGGTTGTGATGTGGTGAGGATTACAACTGGGGCTAGGGAAGCTAAGTTTGCCGTGATGCATGCACTGGCCAAAAGAGACGCTTGGATTGTTATGGATTCGAACGCACATTATTCAAGTTACATATCTGCTGAAAGGGCAGGTTTAAACATTGCAGAAGTACCGAATTCTGGATATCCCGACTTTTTAATCACTCCTGAAAAGTTTGCAGAAGCTCTAGAAGAAACAAAAAGAAAGGGAGAAGTAGTTTTAGCTCTGATAACTTACCCTGACGGAAATTACGGTAATTTACCTGACGTAAAGAGAATTGCAAAGATTTGTCAAGATTATGATGTCCCATTGTTGGTTAACGCTGCCTACGCAATAGGGAGAATGCCCATAAAGCTGAAGGAAATTGGAGCCGACTTCATTGTTGGAAGCGGTCATAAGTCAATGGCTTCAAGTGGACCCATTGGTGTTCTAGGCATGAGGGGTGAATGGGAAAATATTGTGCTCAAAAAGTCATCGAGGTTCAAAAATAAAGAGATCGAGTTGCTTGGTTGCACTGCAAGAGGACCAAGCATTATGACTATGATTGCTTCCTTCCCGCATGTAAGAGATAGAGTGAAGAGATGGGAGGATGAGGTAAGAAAAGCAAGATATTTCTCCTCAAAAATGGAAGAGATGGGAATAATACAGCTTGGGGAAAAGCCGCATAACCACGATTTAATGTTCTTTCAGGCTGAGAATCTTTACGAAATCTCTAAAAAGGCGAAGGATGGTAGATATTTCCTTTACAAAGAGCTAAAAAAGAGGAGAATTCATGGAATAAAACCCGGATTGACGAGATTTTTTAAACTTTCAGTTTACGGTTTGACCTATGAAGAAGTTGAAACTGTTTTAGAAGCTTTCAGAGAGATAATTAAAGAAAATATTCGGTAGATATGGGGATGAGGTTACCATCATCTCTGAGGAGTAGAAAAAGATATATTGCGTTTAGGATTATAGCTGAGAATAGCATTGACGGAAGACTGCTCTGGGATGCGATGATGAGGAGTTTAATCTCGTTGTTTGGTGAAATTGAAGCGGCAGGGTGCGAAATGAAGCTTGAAGAATTTGATGGACAAAAAGGAATCGTTTCGTGCAAGCTGGAAAGTCTGCAGAAGGTAATGATAGCTATTACGCTAATCGAAAGTGTTGGAAATAAAAAAGCGGGAATAGTAACTCTTGCTACGAGTGGAACACTAAGAAGTTGTAAGAAAAAATTGGGGGTGGTTTCATGAATCTTCCGCAAATGGGATATGATAGGGCAATTACCGTATTCAGTCCTGATGGAAGACTGTTTCAGGTTGAATACGCAAGAGAAGCCGTAAAAAGGGGAGCTACAGCGATAGGAATAAAGACAAAAGAAGGAGTGATTCTGGTAGCTGACAAGAGAGTTGGTTCTAGACTGCTCGAAGCCGATACGATAGAAAAGATCTACAAAATTGACGAGCACATATGTGCGGCAACTTCTGGTCTAGTGGCTGATGCGAGGGTTCTGGTCGAGAGAGCAAGAATTGAAGCGCAAATAAATAGACTGACTTATGAAGAGCCTATAACTGTAAAGGAACTAGCGAAGAGAATATGTGACTTTAAGCAACAATTCACTCAGTTTGGAGGAGTTAGACCATTTGGAGTCTCTCTGTTAATTGCGGGTGTCGATTCTGTACCCAAGCTTTATGAAACCGATCCAAGTGGAGCTCTGCTTGAATATAAGGCAACTGCAATAGGTATGGGGAGAAACGTTGTAATGGAATTTTTTGAAAAAGAGTACAGGGAAGATTTAACATTCGAAGAAGCTTTGGTACTAGCACTTGTTGCAATGGGGAAGAGCATAGAAAGCGAGCTTCAGGCCGAGAATGTAGAAGTTGGTTATGTCAGAACTGACGAAAAAGTCTATCGCGAAATGAGCGTAGAGGAACTGAAGAAGTACGTTGAAAAAGCGAATGAAAGGATAAGAGCTGAATTGAAGAAGTAATATGGTATCGCTTGAAAAAGCTGTTGTTGCGAAACTTAGAAAGGGTGGCATGGATTTCGAGATTCTGGTTGATCCTTACTTGGCCAGGGACCTCAAGGAAGGCAAAGAAGTGAACTTTGACGATCTGCTGGCTGTCGAGGAAGTTTTCAAAAATGCTAGGAAAGGGGAAAGAGCACCAAATGAGGAATTGCAGAAGGTTTTTGGTACAACTGATGTTAGAGAGATTGCAAGAACCATAATTATTGAAGGAGAAGTTCAGATAACTGCTGAACAAAGGAGAGAAATGCTTGAAGCGAAGAGAAAACAAATAGTTACTTTTCTAAGCAAGAATACTATAGATCCTAGGACTAATACTCCCCATCCCCCAGCAAGGATTGAGAGAGCTTTAGAGGAGGCTAAGGTTCACATAGATATTTTCAAATCCGTCGAAGCTCAGATAAAGGATATAGTTAAAGCCCTGAAACCAATTCTTCCTTTGAAATTCGAGGAAATGGAAGTTGCAATAAAAGTTCCACCTGAATACGCAGGTAAAGCTATTTCAGTGCTCTATAAATTTGGAGGTGTGACTAAGGAGGAATGGCAGAGAGATGGCAGCTGGATCTGTCTGATGAGAATTCCAAGCGGAATGTACGGAGAGTTGATGGATTTGCTTGGGAGAATTACTAAAGGAGAAGCACTTACTAAAATTCTGAGGAGAATAGGATGAGGAAGATAATTCTGCCTGGAGATTTAATTTCAACGAATCCCAAGGTTGCTGGATACGGCACCTATGTCGAGGGCGATAGAGTTTATGCAAAAATTCTCGGTCTCTTTGATGAAGCAGAGAACTCCGTGAAAGTCATTCCGCTAAAGGGTAAGTATATACCATCCATCGGCGATACCGTGATTGGAATTGTAAGAGAAGTAACAGCGAATGGTTGGAATCTCGACATAAACTCCCCTTACCAGGCATTCCTACCTTTGACTGAAAATCCAGAAACGAAACCGGGTAAAAAGCCAAATGATATTCTAGATCTTGGAGATGCTGTGATTGCGAAAGTTATTAACATAGATCCAAGGATGAGGGTAACTGTAACGATGAAGGACAAGATTTGTAGGGCTATAAGGTTTGGAAGGATAGTTGCGATAAATCCGGCAAGAATACCGAGAGTAATAGGAAAAAAGGGTAGTATGATTAAGTTGCTAAAAAGTGAGCTTGATGTCCAGATAGTTGCTGGACAAAATGGGTTGATATGGCTTAATGGGGACAGAAGAAAAATTTCTATTGCAGAAGAGGCAATTTATTTGATCGAAGAGGAGGCCCATACAGAAGGGCTAACAGACAGAGTGGCTGAATTTTTGAGGAGGAGAAAGGAATGTCTCGCCCAGAAAAATTCATAATAGATGGTAAAAGGTTAGACGGAAGAGCTCCTGATCAACTTAGACCTATTAAAATAGAAGTTGATTACCTTAGGAGGGCCGACGGTTCATGCTATTTGGAAATGGGTAAAAACAGAGTAGTAGCGGCAGTTTATGGGCCTAGAGAAGCTCATCCAAGACATATACAAGACCCTACTAAAGCTATAGTAAGATATCGCTACAATATGGCCCCATTTAGCGTTGAAGAACGAAAAAGACCGGGTCCAGACAGAAGGAGCATAGAAATCTCGAAAGTGAGTAAGGAAGCTTTTGAGGCTGTGATAATGAAAGAGCTATTCCCAAGGAGTGCAATAGATATATTCGTAGAAGTTCTTCAAGCTGATGCCGGAAGCCGGACTGCTTGTATAAATGCTGCAAGTGTTGCTCTTGTTGACGCGGGAATTCCGATGAAGGGAATTTTAACTTCAGTTGCTGTTGCAAAAGTGGATGGAGTACTTGTTCTGGATCCTATGAAAGAAGAGGACAACTATGGCGAGGCAGATATACCATTTGCTTTCCTTATAAGGGGAGGAAAGATAGATTCGATAGCTCTCTTGCAAATGGATGGCAAGATGACAAAAGAAGAAATAAAGGAAGCCATAAAGCTCGCAAAAAAGGGCGCGATGGAGATATATCAGATGCAGAGAGAAGCTATAATGAAGAAGTTTATCCAAGAGGGAGAAAATGAGTAACGATATCCTCTCGGAGATAAAAAAAGACTATGTACTTTCAAAGCTGAGAGATGGTGAGAGGATAGATGGTAGGAGATTCGATGAATTTAGGAAATTAGAAATAAGAACTGGCTTAATCAGTAAAGCAGAAGGTTCAGCTTATGTAAAACTCGGAAATACACAGGTCGTCGTTGGTATAAAGATGCAACCAGGGGAACCCTTTCCAGATGTTCCTGACAAAGGAGTTATAATAGTAAACGCTGAACTCGTGCCACTTGCTTCGCCGACTTTTGAACCGGGTCCACCTGATGAGAATTCGATAGAGCTTGCGAGAGTTGTAGATAGGGGAATAAGGGAAAGTGAAGCGGTTGATTTATCAAAACTCTGTATAGAACCTGGAAAAAAAGTATGGATAATCTTTGTAGACATACACGCGCTTGATGATGATGGGAATTTATTAGATGCATCTGCAATAGCATCTATTTGTGCTTTGATGAATACAAAAGTCCCAGCAAGTAGATTTGGCCTAGGAGAAGACTTCGATTTGCCCGTTAACGACATACCCGTAAGCGTAACATCGCTGATAATTGGAGACAAGTTTCTCGTCGATCCGACTAGAGACGAAATGAGTGTGGGTGAGCGAACTCTTACCGTTACAGTTGATAAGAGTGACAACATTGTTGCAATTCAGAAAAGCGGAGATTATCTGTTGAGCGAGCCTTTGTTCGAGGAAGTTCTAGAAGTAAGCATAAGGGCTAGTAAGAAGATAAGAGAAGAAATTTTAAGGCAGTGTTCAAAGGCTTGCTAAAAGCTTTTCTATGGTCTCTATTTCCTCCTTTATTTTCTCAACGGCTTCACTGCAGTCTAAATACTGTAACATACTCCCACATTTTGGGCAAGAGAAGTTATTAGCTATTGCATCATCGTAGCTTAATTTGACGCACATGTTTGGACAAATATAGTATATCATCTTTGTTTCGTTCTCTAGTTTTCTTTCTAAATTCCTCTTGGTTTTTTCGAGTTCCCTTTTAAGCACGATTCTTGCTTTATCGTAATTTATTTTCCAGTAGTATTCCATCCAACCAGTTTCATCATCCTTTTTTCTTCTATACTCCGCCAGTCCAATTTCGTACATTGCGAAAAGTGCTTTTCTGATTTCGCTTATTTCTATTCCCAATTCTAGGGCCAGTTGATCATCCGTGAACTCGTTTTTTATTCCTAAAGAATACAAGATTGCCCCTATTTCCCCTGCAACTCTTGAAACAAGTTCAGCAATTAGTTCATCTTTTCTCATTAGGGCTTTCACAGTTGTATCATTAGGTTATAGGTGTTATTTTAATTTTATGCACACACACTGTTTATACATTATTTTAAAATAAGTTTAATTTTGCAATTCAGTCGCAAAAATTAAATCATTTTCAAAGCTCTCTTTATACACCTTATCTGTGCATCTTTGTTTTCTTTCAGGCTTTCTTCTAGGCTCATGTACCAACTTCTCTCAATTATTCTCTTTGCCTCTGAAATTGTGTAGTCCGGAACGGACAATATCCTCTGGACGTATTCCTGAATCCCCTTCTCCAAGTCTGGGTATATTTCATTTACGAGGCCTATCAGTCTACCTTCTTCAGCCGTTATCTGCCTTCTCGTGAACACCAGATCCCTAGCAAGCCCATCTCCGATCAACCTTGGTAGTATTTGAAGAGCCCCCATATCGGGAATTATACCGAACTCAGGTTCTCGAAGATAGAAAACAGTTCTAGGAGTTGCAATCCGAATATCGGCAGCTATTGCCAACTGCAATCCGCCTCCGATTGCATAACGTTGGACAGCGGCTATTACGGGAATTCTAATAGTTCTCAAATCTATTATAATTTTTTGAACGAATTCTATCAATTCTTCAAGTCTGTCAACTAAATCACCTTTTTGAGTTAGACTCAGCAGAAGATCCCGGTCCAGACCCGAGCAGAAAGTATCACCTTCGCCGGTTAGCACAAGAACCTTGGCCGAAGAATTTTTAACTATATCTAGAGCTTCTCTAAGGTCGGATAGCATTTGTTGATCAATTGCATTCTTCTTTTCTGGTCTATTCAGGCTAATTCTTGCAACTTCGTTGTCAAAAAGAAGTTTGACTTTCTCCATGCGATTTTTGCAAACTTAGAATTTAAGATTATTTCGGCAATGCTTAAATAATTCGAAAGTTCATTTGCAATGGTGATGAAATTGGCTAGGTTGAGTTCTGGTTTGGTGATAGCTGGTGCATATGCTGATAAGATAAGGAGAACCGCTTTTGCTCAATTGCGTGATTTGCTTAAAGAAGGTAGCTTAAAAAGCGAAGAAGTGGCTCAAGCTATAGCTCAGTTAAACAGATTGCTTTACAACATACTTGTAGAAGGTTTGAAGTTGGACAAAGGAGATGTGGTTAGAATAGTTGTTGAATACGAAGTATCTTCAGGCAAGTTAAACTGGAAACTTGAAACATTAAAGATTGAGGCTTTTAAGAGGGTTTCAGAAGAAATCGTGAAGAGGGCAGTGGAATCTGGGCTTTCGAAAGCGGAGTCGCTAATGACGGGAATAGTCGAATATACTCTCGAAAAATTGGGTGAAACCGAAGACGGCGATATTGTCTTGACTGTTAAGCTTGGAAACAGAGAAGTTGGGACCCTTGTTGTAACACCAATAAATGAGGAGTTTGTCTTTATAAAAAAAGCTGCAATAGTTGAACCCTCTCCACTAATTGTAGAAAAGCAGAAGATTCCGCTAGAAGGAAAAGCGATCGAAGAGGCGTTGAAAGGTAATATAGGGATTCTAACAACGGCCGCAAAATATGTAACTGATGAAGAAGCAAGGAGACTATATGAGGCTCTTAAAAGAAAGGTTATACCTACTGCAACGGTTGAAAGGATAGAAGAAGAATTTGAAATGTTTTAATTTTT
>CAYXCK010000023.1:5039-18611 GCA_964463575.1 uncultured archaeon | reverse complement strand
GATTTAAAATCTGCCGTAAATTAATGCGGGGGGAGGGATTTGAACCCTCGAACCCCTACGGGACTGGCCCCTCAAGCCAGCGCCTTTGGCCACTCGGCAACCCCCGCACTGGAAGGCTTTCTTTTAAAGTTTATGAAGTTTTTGGTCTATGCTACGATCTATCCAGCTACAGTGGAAAAAAGAGGCATTCGCCATCTGAAGAAAATTGTTGAAAAAGAAAAATTACTTTTTTGAGAGAATAGCTTAAAAAATCGGCCACAAAGGCTCCATGAGATCATGTCGGTCTCTCCCAGTCCTAGAAAGGAATTTACAAAAATATCTTTTCATAATTTGCTATTACCACTCGTTGCTATCCTAGTCGCCAACATTGCTTCAGCGGCGGAAGAGGTAATGATATTTGTGGATAAGGAGGCTGTCTCGGTTGACGATTTTGTGAGGATAGATATTAACGGAACTTTCAAAAGATCCGGCGAGATAGAGATACTGATAGCAGGAAAAGATGTTATCTGGCTCTGCAAAAACGAAAGTACAAGCAAAAGCATTTTAGAAGGATGTGGAAAAACTAGCTGGCTCGTTAAAATTCCAAAAGAGTGGGAGAGCGGTGAATATCTCGTAAAGGTTAACATTCATAACGGATCGACTTCCGAGTTCTCAAAAGTTCTGAAAATCGTAAAACCGAGAATAACAAAAATCGAAATTCCAGAATTCGTATACCAAGGAAGGAACAGGATCAAGGTGTTTGCCGAGCTGGCCGAATATTCAAAAGCCAAGATCAGTTACAGGATTGTAGGTAACAACGTGGATGAGAGAGATGAGGAATTCTTTGACTTCAACAAGGATGGAGTTTCGGAATTTTACGTTGACTTAAGAAGCTTCGGGGTTCTTAAAACCGGTTTATATCTTCTCGAGCTTAAGCTTTACTACAACGGCACGCTTTTTGATTTGCGAAGTGCAATTTTTGAAATCGTCGAGCCAAAAATATCACTGAGCTTTAAAGAAGAAATAACAGCCGGAGAAACCCTCAGAATAGAAATCTCGACGAACAGAAAAAACGATACAGAATACAGCGGAATCTTCGTTGCCATTGTCGGAAAAAACTATAAAGCTGTGAAATTCGTCGAGCTAGATGAGGATGGAAAGGCAAAGGTTGTATTCGAGACGGCTGGATTGAGCGAGGGAGAGTACAGAGTTTACGCAAGGGATACCGGACTGACGCTGAAGGACATCGATCCCAAAATCTTTGCCAAAACTTTCTACGACCTCGATCCCTCCTCTTCCTACGCAAAACTGCTCCAGGCCGACGATGACGTGGTGATCTCAAAAACGCTGAGAATATCGAAGGGCAGTGCAACGAAAACAAGTGTATCCCTCTACTTCGAACCCGAGAAGATGGAGATGCAGTGCAATAGCACAGCGAAAACGAGTATTTTCCTGATCGGATCGAAGAGACTTTCGAGCTACGATATGAAGATATCGATTGAAAACGAAGGAGTTGCCGAAATAAATGGTCTGATAATTCCAAACGGAACTCATGAGGATTACAGGTATTTCTATGCAAAAAATGCAAGGTTTAGAGTATTCGACTTCAGATCGGGCGAATTTAAAAAGTTCCGGCTTGCAGAAATAGAGATAAGAGGAGTTTCAGAGGGAGAGACTTCTCTTAAGATCGATAGTGCCAAAATAAACGATGAAAGCGGGAACGAACTGTATCCGGTATTCTTCGATGCCAAGATAATCGTAAGGTGCAACGGAAGTGGAGAGGCTGAAAAAAAGCCAACAATTTCGGAAAATGAAACTCAGGCTGATCGGAAAATTGAGGAGCCAAAGAGTGAAAAAGCTCACGAAAATGCAAATGAAGAGAGAAAAGCCGAAACTGAAAAAATTTCGAGGATTCCTAGGCCAAAGAAAGTTCAAATGGGAGAATATGACTTTTTAGCAATTCTGATTGGTGCAGCGGCATTCCTCGCGGTTATTATGAAAGCTTCGCCATTCAGGACGGATGAAAAGGGTTTAAATAAAAAATAGCAATTTTAAAACCATGGACGGCTCACAGGAAGAGTGATAATACTGGGGCAAAAGCAGAATCATGGCCCATGACGAGGATCACGTGGAAAGGGTAAAGAGGATTGCAAAATTTCTGGCCGAAAAAGAGGGTGCAAACGTGGAGGTGGTTTTAAAGGCTGCTGAACTTCACGACATCGCCAGGGACCGCGAAAACCATGCAGCAGAATCTGCAAGAATTGCGGAAAGCATTCTTAGAAAAGAAGGGTTCAAAGAGGAGTTTATAAATGCCGTGAAGCACGCAATTGAAGCCCATTCATTCTCCGGCAAAATAGTGCCCAAAACCCTTGAAGCAAAGGTCCTGAGTGATGCAGACAAGCTCGATGCGATCGGCGCAATAGGTGTTGCAAGGGCCTTTATTTTCAGCGGGGAGAGAGGGAGAGGGATTGAGGAAACGATAAGGCATTTCGAGGAAAAGCTGCTTAAGCTGAAAGACATGCTTTATACGGAAACCGCAAGAAGGATTGCAAAGAAAAGGCACGAGTTTCTCAAAGAATTTTACGATGAGATAAGAAGGGAACTCGAGTTCAAGGATATCAATTCCGATCAGTAGTATTCCAGAATTCTGTAGTACGTATCTCTCCTCACCGGAATCTTTCCAACAGATCTTATTGCTTCTACGATTTCCTCAATCCTCGCAGGTCTGAATTCCTTCCCTGTTGCCCTTATCACGCTTTCCTCAAGCAATGTGCCTCCAAAATCGTTTGCTCCGAAGAATAAGGAGAGTTTTGCTATCTCGAATCCCTGGGAAAGCCAAGATGCCTGGATGTTCCTGAAGTTGTCAAGAACTATTCTTGAAATTGCCAGAATCTTAAGATACCTTGTTGCCCCAACTTTCGGAATGAAGTCCAATTCCGTATTCCCGGGATGGAATGTCCATGGTATAAAGGCTGTAAAGCCATTCGTTTCGCTCTGAAGTTCCTTTATCTTAAGAAGGTGCTCCAGTATGTCCTCATCTCCCTCTACGTGTCCGAAAACCATCGTGGCTGTTGTAGGCATACCGAGTTTGTGGGCAGTTCTCATCACCTCTATCCACTCATCGCTGCTGCACTTTCTTGGACTGATCCTTTTCCTTATCCTGTCAACAAGAATTTCTGCTCCTCCGCCCGGCAAGGAATCCAATCCGGCTTTTTTCAGCCTTTCAAGGATCTCTTCATAGCTCAGGCCTTCCAATTTTGAAAGAAAGACGATCTCCGGAGGAGAAAGGCTGTGCAGATGAATTCCAGGAAAAGCTTTTTTTATCTTAGAAAAAAGGCTTTCAAACCACTCGATGCCGAGTTCCGGATTTAAACCGCCCTGCAGCATTATCTGCGTAGCTCCCGCGCTAACGGCCTTTGCAATTCTTTCAAGGATCTGATCGTGTGTCAGGGTGAAGCCATCTTTTCTCGCGTAGAAAGCGCAGAACTTGCACTTCGATGCGCATATATTCGTATAATTTATGGTCGCATCAACAACAAAGGTCACAACTCTTCCGCACTTCCTCTCAACGATTTCGTTGGCCATTTTTCCAAGCGTTGGAAGCGGAAGGTTGAAGAGTTCAGAGTAGTCCATACTGCCGGCACATCTCCCTGAAAACTTCTATGGATTTCCTCTCCTTTTCTCCAAACTCATGTCTCAGGCTTGAGAAGTAGTGCATCAGAAATTCCTCCGGAAGTCTGAACCTCTCGCTCGCAACTCTAACGATTTCCTCCATGTTTTTCTCCCCCCAGCGCAGAGATTCGATGACGTCTTCATCAACCCCCTCAACCCTAGAAACCGCTACGCCAAATACAGCGGGCAGGCCAGTGATTTCCTTCCACTCCTCTCCGATGTCCATGAGAACCCTGAAGCGCATTCTGGCCTTTATAGCTTCATCCCCTATAACAAGCGCATGTTCAAAGTTCTTCAGCATTTCCTTTACGCTTCCGTTGTAAACTACAAGCTTGTTCAACATGCCCTTTTCTTCCTTTATAATCCTCATCATGTTCACCGAAGTCATGGAGTCCGCAGTTACGGCAATTGGAGAGTCATCCAGTCTTTTTCTTTTTGAAACAACGACTACACTGTATACCTCTCCATCGGAGGCCACACAGAATCTTTTGGGTTCATATCCTTTTTTTATGAGTTCAAAAGTTGGAACCGGAGCGTATACAATATCTCCGCTCTCAAAAAGTTTCGCAAGAGCTTTTGGAGTTCCCTCAACTACCTCATACTTCCCGTCCTTTTCCAGCCTGTAATAGGGCATGAAGTTGTTAACAAATCCGAACTTCCCGATCCTCATAAACCCTGAGAACGTTGAAGAAGGCATCTCTTTCCGCCGGAATCTTCCCGGCATTTCTTATAAGCCTCAAGATTTCCCCAACACTTAACCCCGTCGGTGTTTTAGCTCCAGCAGAGTGGGCTATCCTTTCCATTCCAACCGTTCCGTCAAGGTCGTTGGCTCCATAGTGTAGCGCAATTTCCGCAACTTCGAGGCCAAGCATTACCCAGTAGGCTTTTATTCCGCGGAAGTTGTCCAGAACTATCCTAGAGACCGCTATTGTTTTAAGAATGTCCAAAACCGACGGTTTTATACTGTAATCTGTTCCCTCAGGATGAAAAGGCAATGGTACAAATGCCAGAAATCCTCCAGTTCTTTCCTGAAGTTTTCTGAGCTTTTTCAGATGTATTGCCCTGTGTCTAAGGTCTTCGATGTGCCCGAAAAGCATAGTAGCATTGCTCCTCAACCCCATCTCATGTGCTATTCTCATAACCCTCAGCCATTCCTCGCTAAGGCATTTTCTTGGACATATTTCCTTTCTCACGCTGTTAACAAGAATTTCCGCTCCTCCGCCCGGAAGAATTCTAAGTCCGGCATCCCTAAGTCTGGAAAGAAATTCCCTCACACTCATTTTCTCCTTCTTTGAATAGTAATGAACCTCCGCAGCCGTCAGGGCCTTTATAGTTGCTGTACACTGCGACGATATTCTCCGAAATATCTCCTCAAAATACTCAATTCCGAGCTCCGGATTGTGCGATCCAACAATGTGCAATTCCTTAGCGCCCTGTCTCGCTGCCGATACAGCTTCAGAAACAACCTGATCAACTGTGAGCGTAAAGGGCTTTTTCCTGTGATAGGCGCATATTCTGCACCTGCTTTCGCACACATTGCTGTAGTTTATGTGGGCATTTATCGAAAAGGTCACAGTTTCATCTCTTTTAACAATCGAACCCAGTTCGTGGAGATCCAGCCTAAACAATTCCTCTATCTCTCCAACCTTCATCTCAACACATCCAGTAAAGGCTTTTTTAGCAATCCTCTTTTTTCTGCTAGTTCAAAAATGGTTTCGATGGCTTTCTCAACCCTTTTCGGCATTTCAAGTGTAAAAGCATTGACATACATTCTGATGAACTTCTCCAGCCTTTCTTTCTCGAGGCCTCTTGAGAATATCCTTGCATAATTAAAAGCTTCCTCGAAGTTTTCCATAGCATACTTAACACTCATCTTCATCGCTCTAAGAAAAGCTTTCTGGACATCTATATCTATACTTCTCTTTATCGCGTTTACACCCAAAGGCAGAGGCAAATTTGTAACGGAATTCCAAAGCTCAAAAAGATCCATGACCTTTTTCAAACCGTAATCCTCATAGCTGAGCTGGGCCTCATGGATCAAAAGACCCGCATCCACTTTTCCGGAGACAACTGCATTCAATATTTCGTCAAATCTCATTTCCACAGTTCTCGCTTCGCAGAATAGCTTCAAAAGAAGGGTTGCAGTCGTCAGCTTTCCGGGAACTGCAATTATCGCTTTTTCCGGATCAATCTTTTCCCTCGCAACAACTAGCGGTCCATAACCATCGCCAACGCTGGCCCCCGTGCTGAGGATCCTGTATTTTTCCGCAACAAATGCATAGGCGTGAACCGAAATTGCCGTCACATCGTAAATTCCGTGCATGGCCTTGGAGTTCAGAGTTTCTATATCCTCTACTACGCTTTCAACATCGAATTCCAGCGGAATTTTGCCGTTGAGCATAGCATAGAACATGAAGGCATCATCAGCATCGGGGGTGTGGGCAACAGTCAGGCGCATATGGAAAACATTTCCGAAGTGTTAAAAGCTTAGTGAAAATTTAAAAAATTGAAACCTTGAGAGCGGTTTTCAGTTGGAACTTTAATGGGCGGTTCACCTAATCCCAAGCCTTTTTAGGAGCTGCGAAGCTCTTTCCTGTCCGTAGTATTCGTATACACCTCCCTTGCTCCCCGGCTTAACGCTGGGATCTCCAAGATACCCCGCATCAACCAGCTGAACTAGGAGCTTTGGAGGAGCCCATTTTGGATCCTTTGTCATCTGAAACATCGCCTCGAATATTCTAAGCCTTGTGTCGAGTCCAACGAGGTCTCCGGTTTCGATCGGACCCATTGTGTACCCATAACCAAGCATCATCGCGATGTCTATGTCCTGTGGGGTTGCAACGCCTTCCTGAAGCATGAGCATGGCCTCCTTTCCCAGTATAAGGCCAAGACGGGTCGTCGCAAATCCAGGGGAATCCTTCACGATGATTGGAACCTTCCCGAGCTTCAAAAGCCAGTCCCTTATTTCCTGGACTAGCTTTCTGTCCGTTAAAAGACCTTCGATGAGTTCAACGAGCTTCTGAATTTGGGCAGGATTGAAGAAGTGCATTCCAAGAAACCTATTCGGGTCTTTAACGGCCGATGAAAGCTTCGTTATGCTTATAGAGGATGTGTTAGAGGCCAAAACTGCATTGCAGATGGATGATATCTCTCTGAATACCCTAAGTTTAAGATCTATGTCCTCGTAGACCGCTTCGATCACCAGATCGCATTCCTTTAGATCGGAGTAATCAACAGAAGTCCTTATTCTTGAGATAACTTTTTCAGCCTCGCTTTCACTCATTTTTCCCTTTTCAACTAGTTTTTTGACACCAAATCTGCCGTTTTTTATTGAGTTAATCCCCTTTTCCAGTGCCTCCTTTCTGCTGTCGACCGCAACAACATCATAACCCTGCTGGGCAAAAAACTGCGCTATCTGGGATCCCATAAGCCCGAAACCCACTATTCCTATGCATTTAAACATTCTCTCACCTCTTCCTTTCAAGAAATTCCTTCATAAGCCTCTTGGCTTCCTCACTCGCAAAAAGGACTGAGAAAAGGCCTGACTCAAGTCTCAGCCCTTCCCTAAGCGGGGTACTGAGAGAGGCGTTTAAAGCTCTTTTGGCAAGCTTTACAGCAATCCAGGATTTCTCAGCAATTTTTCCAGCTAATTCCTTAGCTCTTTCCATCAGTTTCTCATGCTCCACGACTTCTTCAACCAATCCTATGCGGAGAGCTTCTCTTGCATCTATTATCTCCCCCGTAAGCACAAGCTTTTTTGCTACTCCAATGCCAACGATTCTTGGAAGCCTCTGCGTTCCTCCCGCCCCCGGAATTATTCCGAGGTTTATTTCCGGCTGCCCAAACTTTGCTTTATCGCTCGCTATCCTGATATCACAGGCCATAGCCAGTTCCAAACCACCCCCAAGGGCAAAACCGTTTATTGCGGCAATAGTTGGAATTTCCATCTCTTCAATCCTAGAAAATAGCTCAGACCCAAGCTTTGTTGCCTCTATGGCCTTTATTGGATCCCTCTGAAGAAGTTCATTCACGTCGGCACCGGCTGCAAATGCTTTCCCGCTTCCGGTTATTATCAAAACCCTCACTTCCTTCTCGGCCCTTTCCACTATTTCCTTGAGCTCTTCCCTTGTCTTCGTATCGAGAGCGTTGAGCTTTTCTGGTCTGTTGAGCGTCGCAATCCCTATTTTTCCCTCAACGGTATACAGGACATTCATATTCTCCCCAGAATCTGTCTAGCAATAATCAGTTTTTGAATTTCTTTCGTTCCCTCATAGATTTCGGTTATCTTTGCATCCCTGTAGTATCGCTCCGCCGGATATTCGCCAATATACCCGTAGCCACCATGGAACTGAACGCACCAGTCAGCTGCCATTACTGCAGTTTCTCCGGCGAACCACTTCGCCATCGAAGATAATTCTGGTCTCGGGTTGCCATTGCTGCAATACCATGCGGCCTGCAGAGTTAGAAGTCTCGCAGCCTGAATTCTCGTTGCAATTTCGGCAATCTTGAACTGGGTATGCTGGAATGATGCAATTGGCTGATCAAACTGTTTCCTCTGCTTCACATAGTTTATTGCAAGGTCTAAAGCTCCCTGAGCAATCCCCACGGCCTGCGCGGCTACTCTAGGACGTGTATGGTTGAAGAATTCCATCAGCATGTAGAATCCCTTCCCAGGTTCACCGAGAATATTCTCATCGCCAATACGGACATCCCTCAGTACAATCTCGGCAGTATCGCTTGCCCTTAACCCGAGCTTGTTTCTAATTTTCGTTGCTTTGAAACCCTTTGACTTGCTTTCGACGATCGCAAACGTCAGCCCCTCGTGTCTCTTCTTGCCTTCGAACGTTCTTCCCAGAACCAAAACGAAGTCGCAAACGCTTCCGTTTGTTATGAATGTCTTAACGCCGTTTACAACCCACTCATCGCCCTCTTTCACTATTTTAGTCTTAACATTCGCAACATCGCTTCCCGCTTCGGGCTCGGTGGAGGCCATTGCAGAAATTCCGTCTCTTTCTGTAACCCATCTGAGGTATCTTTCCTTCTGCTCCTCGCTCCCAAAAAGAATCAAAAGCTCAGTTCCAAAAGTAGAGCTGAGACAGGCGTTTCCCAAGCCGGGACTTACCCTGTAGAATTCCTCCGTAACCAAACATTCCTCGACCAGAGTTAAACCCATACCTCCGTAATCCTCAGGAATCTTGATCGTGGAGAAGCCAAGTTTCCTAGCTTTCTTCACAAGATCTAGGGGATACTTTTCTTCCCTATCGCACTCTTCAATTAGCTCTTTCGTAAATTCCCTCTCCGCAAACTCTCTTGCCGCCCTTTTAATATCTTCCTGCTCCTCGCTAAGCCTAAAATCCAAGAAAATCACCCCCTCCTGAACCAAACCTTCCAAACCCCGCTTTCATCCCTTGCCGTGAAAATGCCCACCTCATCTCCAACTAAGACTTCATCCTCACACCAGCCCATTACTCTAACATCTCCAAACCTCGCGATCACTATTCTGTAAGGCTTGCTCCATTCAAAGCAGGACGGAATTGAATGAACTACCGTAAAACACTCCACAATGCCTTTGCCGGTGATTTCAACCCAATCAGTCTGATTTCCGCATATGCATTCCGCTCTCGGAGGATAGTAGCTCCTCCCGCACGTGCAGACGGTTTTGTAGACTTTTCCCTCCTCAAGCCCCTTCCAGTATTTACCAATTCTGCTAACCGGAATTCTATGCCTCAACCTCAGCTCCCTACTTTCAACTATCACCTTTCTCACCTCCCAAAAATAAAAACCCAGGCAAAATGCCCCGTACCTCCTACGTTGTGGCTCAAAGCCCTGTAATGCTTCAGATCCACCTGAAGTTTTCCGGCCTCTTCTCTAAGCTGTTTCACTATCTCGTAAACCATTGCAATACCCGTAGCGGCCAGAGGATGCCCCTTGGCTTTCAGACCGCCAAAGGTGTTCACAGGCATCTTTCCGCCAAAATCAGACTCGCCCTTCTCAATGAATTCTCCGCCTTTTCCTTTTTTGCAGAATCCAAGGTCTTCATACGCCATTATTTCGGCAATTGTAAAGCAGTCATGGACGGTTGCAAAGTCCAAGCTGTTCAGCGGATCGGTTATCTTTGCACCCCTATAGGCCATCTCGGCCGCAAGTCTGCTCGCCCTTAATCCCACAAAGCTCTCCCTCATTGTCATGTTAGAGGTATCAGAGGAAAAACCGATGCTTTCTATCCATACGGCATCCATTCCATGCTCCCTGACAGCCTTCTCACTCGCCAAAATTGCTGCCGATGCTCCATCGCTTATCGGGGAACAATCGTATAGTTTCAGAGGATACGTTATAACCCTCGAATCCAGAACTTCCTCAACGCTTATCTCCTTCTGAAAATGGGCCTTTGGATTCTTTGCAGCATTTCTGTGCGCCTTAACGGCAACCAAAGCCATCTGCTTTTCAGTTGTACCAAATTTGGCCATATGTGCTGTCGCATGCATGGCGTAATAGGCCGGAAAAGTTGTGCCGTAGAAATGATGCTCCCAGAGATAATTTCCGGCTCTTCCTCCTATAGCAGCTGAAGTTGCCGTATCAACCTCGGTCATTTTTTCAACACCTATCGCTATTGCTATTTCTGCAATTCCGGCTTTTATCGATGAAAAAGCTGAATAAACTGCAGCGCTTCCCGTTGCACATGCCGCCTCCACTCTTAAAGGCCCTTTTCCAGAAAAACCGCAGTACTCGTTAACAACAACTGCCGGCATAAGTTCGTAGCTTCTAGTCCCCACACAGCCAACGAAGCTGATGTCTATGTCCTCCTGACCCAGATCAGCATCTTTTAGAGCTTCGCTCACAGCTTCAAAAGCCAGTTCCTGCAAAGTACAGTCCCTAGCCCCGAACTTAGAGCAGCCAACTCCGACAATACCAACTTTCATCGATTTCAGTTAACTTCAATCCTAAAAAGTTTTCGCAAAATACGAAGTTAATCCAAAAGTATGAGGCCTACAAGCGACATTTCCCCAGGTTTTATTTCCAAAAGTTTTCCAACTTCAACACCCATGGCTGAGAGGGAATATCTCATTCTGGCATCTCCACATGGAATTCTGCATTCTTCGCATAAACTACAGTTGCCTGGAAAGAAAGCAATTGCAAAAGTATGACCGCTTCTTGCCAGTTCCTTTTCCTTTTCAAGTAGATATCTCTGTATTTCCCTTTTTTCGCTTTCAAAATCTTTCTCCACAGCAAATTTCAAAACAAGGGCCTTTTTGTAGTGTTTTAGCAATTCCTCAAAATCCTTCCAGCTAGGGGTATTTGGTGGACAAGAAGGACTTTTTCCATAGTTCGGACAGCTTCTGCACTTCCAGACAGGCCTTGGTGATACTGGAATTTCCTTTGCATCCACTTCCCTTTCAAAGATTATCTTCATGGTATCATCGTCCTTCTGTGATCCTTGTGTGTTCTCGAAGCAAGATACGTGTGCAGGTGGTTAATCTTGATGCCCTTCTTGCTCATCCAGTCCATGAACTTCCTTCTTTCCCTTCTGTACTCCTCCACGTCCTTGTACCGAACGATCATACATAAATCGAACTGAGATCCGACTATTTCGAATATGTTCTCCACAAAATCCAGTTTTTTGAAGTGCTCTATTATTTCATCTATTCTATTCTTGGAATCCACATCAAGATCTATCAGTACAACCGCAAGCATGTTTAGACCTATTTTCTGATAATTTGCGACCCAGTAACCCTCCTTCAACTTGATCAGATACCCCTGATCCTCAAGAGCCTTTATCCTGTTCTGAACGGTTCTTAGGGTTACCCCAATCATCTCAGCTATCTCCGACTGGGTCTTGCCACGAAGGAGGTTTTCTATTATCCTCTTATCCACTTCGTCGAGTTCATTCTTTCGCATAATATGAAAAACAGTAGAGAATATATAAGCCTTCCACAGAAATCATCAGCTCAAAAAAGCGGAATCCTGGCTATTTCTTCGAGTTCGAGATATTTCTCCCAGAGATACCTGCATTCGCAATCCAAATTCAGTACAGATCTATCCTGGGTAACAGAAAAAAGCTTTAGAGCGCTAACAAATTCTCTGTCGCACCTACCGCAGTTATGCGGACCCCTTGCCTTTCCACCGGCAACGGGATCGCATATTATTTCCATATCCCCTCTGGCCCTCTTGATAACCTCAACGGCGCTCCAAAGCCATGGAGGTCTGTAGAGCTTTCTTTCCCATAGTTTTTCCACGATTGTGCCTTTTTGAACATTTGTGAGATTTATGGAAACAACGTCGGCAATATGGGAGACTTTCTCAATCGATTCCAAAACATCCCGAATCGCTTCCATCTCAGATAGATACGGGGGTTTTAAAAGCAGGTAGCATTTAACTCTGAAACCCATTCCCCTTATTTTCTCCGCTGCAGACAGAAAATCGGGAAAACTGAAACCCTTGTTCACGCAAATCTCTCTAATCCGGTCGTTTGCGCTTTCAAGGCCTATTCCCACTTCAAGTTCAAGACCCTCGAAATCCGAAAGCTTTTCCTCGTTAATAAATTCCGGTCTGGATTCGACTATTATCTTCTCCAATCCTATTTCTCTTGCTCTTTCTGCAATATATTTCCTAATGTGTCCCGGAATTTCTTCTTCGTCAAAAAAGCTGCCGGAAGTGAATATTTTAAGGATCTTTGTGTCAATCCTGTCAAATATTATGTTTACCTGCTCCTTTATAGCTTCATCGCCCAGATTTCTAGATTCGAGCCAATAGCTGCACATCCTGCATTTTCTCCATCTGCAACCCTTCGTTGTAATAATTGCCGTAAGGCATGGCTCCTTTTTTCCTCTAAACCTTTCGAATTCTCTCCATATTTTAACCATAAATTTTTCCCTTCATTCTTTCTCCAATGTAAAGCCCTGCCAACAAACCAGTGAGATGAGCGATGTAGGCAACACTGCTGTAAATCACATGCCATGCACTCAGGAAGAGCATCGTGAAATCGTAAAGCGCGAAAATGAGCAAGGCTATGCGGATGTTAATCGGAAAAGGTATTGGAAATATGATTATCTTCATCCTCGGCGCTATAATTGCCAGACAGCCCATAACCCCAAATATCGCTCCAGAAGCTCCTAGAGCCGGAACAAAAGATCCCATTGCATGAGAGTAAAGAATGT
Source organism: uncultured archaeon (assembly GCA_964463575.1). Classification (GTDB taxonomy): domain Archaea; phylum Halobacteriota; class Archaeoglobi; order Archaeoglobales; family Archaeoglobaceae; genus WYZ-LMO2. The sequence continues at coordinate 5,805 of CAYXCK010000023.1, read as the reverse complement.
ATCCGAAGTTTCCGGCAAGTCCCGAAATTAAAAAAACCTTGAGATACCCCCTTTCACCAAGCAGCCTTTCAAGCTCGTTTCCAAAGAAGAGAAGGACAAAGCTGTTTACAAAGAAGTGCCAGAATTCCAAATGCAAGAAGATACTGGTAATGAGTTGCCAGGGCATTTCCAGAAATAAACGCGGGTTCAGGGCAAAAAAGTGGACCATCTGCACGGGAAAAATAATCGAAAGAATGAAGAAGACTAGACAGACGAACAGAACAGTATTATTTGCCCCGTAAGGGAAAATTCTCCTCCTGTACGGATAACCAAAGTTCACAAAAAAAGAATAAACGGAGATTAAAAAAGTTTCTACAGTTTATATTTTGCCTGGAACTTCTTAACTACCCCGGCCAACCTTTGAGCTTCCAGTATGTTGCCCTGAATCTTGTACTTTCCCATCATGAATGCAGCCACTGCATCCTCCTTGCCCCTCAAAACGTTAGCCCAGAGCTCCGGACTTGCAACAATTGTGAAGGTTGGCGAGCTGGCCTTTCCCTCCTTGAACTCACACTTTCCATCAGGTTTGTATTCAACGTAGAACTCCTCCCCGCCAAGTGAATACTGGACAATCCCCTTCCAGCCACCCATTGCCTTTTGAATCTCCGGATCGTTGTTCTGAATTTCACACATCTTCCTTACCAATTCCTTTGCTTCGCTCATACAATCACCAAATTTGATAATTTTTCAATGAATATAAGGATTTTGATTCGAGAACAAAAAGAAA
>CAYXCK010000023.1:0-4939 GCA_964463575.1 uncultured archaeon | reverse complement strand
TACTTTTTCTCTTCCTCCACAGCCACTTCTCTCAATTCCGCCACGCTCTGGAACTTTTTCTGGAATACATCTCTTATTATCACTATATCTCCAACAGCCTTAACAAGCCTGTAGGGGATTACAACACCGTGTGCATGGGAGTCTATAAGAGCCTTGTTGTATTCTACAACCACAATTCCGGAAATCGCACTTGCGTTTGTATCCACTATTACATCCTCGATTTTACCCACATATCTACCTTCATCGGTGAAAACTTTCATTCCGAAAAGCGTAGTTATTTCTCCTGTCATGGCCATGAGTTGAATACTCTAAGCCCTATATTAATTTTTTCTTTTCGCCAAATATTAAACATGGGTTTGCGAAAAAAATTTATCCCCTAAGAGTTGAATTTTTGGGGGGCTCGTAGCTCAGCGGTAGAGCGCCGCCTTTGCGAGGCGGAGGCCCCGGGTTCGAATCCCGGCGAGTCCATAAAAATTTTCTTCGTCATATTTCTCTCGGATCGGTTATTTCACCATATATTGCAGTTGTTGCGGCTACGGCCGGGTTTACAAGGTATATCTTTCCCTCCGGACTCCCCTGTCTGCCTATGAAGTTCCTGTTAGATGTTGAAACGCTAACCTCGTTGCTCGCAATCAGCCCAAAACTGCTTCCCATGCATGGACCACATGAGGGAAATTCAACTATCGCACCAGCTTCAACGAGGGTTTCAATTATTCCATCCCTCAACGCCCTGAGATACTCCCTTCTGCTTGCAGGAATTACAATCAATCTAACACCTCTTGCCACCTTCTCCCCCTTCAGAATTTCCGCGGCAATTTTTAGATCTTCATATCTACCGTTGGTGCATGAACCTATGAAGACCTGGTCCGCCTTCACACCCTTTACTTTCGAAATTCCAACAACGTTGTCAACTCTGTGGGGAATTGCTACCTGAGGTTCCAAGTTCGTTACGTCAAGCGTTATTTCTTCGAACTTCGCATCTTCATCGCTCCTCACCAGTTCCCCGCTAAAATTCCTCCCTAATTCTTCAAGGTATTTCAGAGTCAGCTTATCGGGCTCAACTATCCCTGCCTTTCCACCCATTTCCACAGCCATATTGCACATCGTAAGCCTGTCGGCCATGGAAAGCGATTCAATTACCTTTCCCGCAAATATGCATGCTTTGTAATTAGCACCCTCAGCGCCTATGTTTCCGATTATCCTCAGAACTATATCCTTTCCAAAAACGAATTTTTCCAGCCTTCCGACGATGTTGAATCTTATACACTCGGGAACCTTGAACCACAGCTTACCGGTTGCCAGAACACAACCCATATCGGTGGAGCCAATTCCAGTAGCAAAGGCCCCCAGCGCTCCGTACATGCATGTGTGGCTGTCAGCTCCAACTACAAGCATTCCGGGCTCAACGTGGTCCTCAACCATTAACTGATGGGCTATTCCCTGGCATACATCGTAGTTAAGAATTCCCTGTTCCGCTGCGAATCTCCTCAGCATCTTCTGATTCTCAGCAGCCTTAACACTGTCCGCCGGCGCTTGATGGTCGAAGGCCATAATGACCTTTGCAGGATTCCAGACTCTGGAATTCTTTCCCGCTATCTCCTCAAAAGCTTTTATTGCCAGTGGTGCAGTTATATCGTGGATCATCGCCAAATCCACATTTGCTATTACAAAATCTCCAGAACTGACTTCCCTTCCACAAGCCCTCGAGAAGATTTTTTCCACTATGGTTTTACTCATGATTTTCCAGATTGCTTCGGATACTTCAACTTTTTCAAGCACTTCTCGCAAAAGTTCGCACTCTTTCTGTCAACTTCAAAAACGCTTGGTGAGAAGTTCATCACACAACCTCTGGTCTTGCAGTGCATGAGGCCAAATACATGCCCCAACTCGTGAACGGATTCTTTTAGAATTCTCTGTCTGAAAAGCTCAAAATCCGGAGATCTCAATCTGTTAAATGATATTATTGCCTTTTTTCCGTTTATTTCAGCCTCGCCAAATACAAAATTCATTCCCTCTGCATATATGTCCTCAGGCGTTATGAAAAGCGTTATTTCATCGACCTTCATTGCCATGAGTATACATGTTGAATTGAACTGGTTTCTCCTTCTGTTGAAGCACTCGTCTGGAATCCGCATTCCATACCCGACGGTAACCCTCATCCCGAACTTCTTTTCCAGTTCTTCAGCAAGCCATTTCAGCAGACCCGAATCAACTTCTCCCAAGGGCTGAAGAATCATCTAAGCTCATCCAAATCCTATGGAGGAATTAAATTTTTCGAAAAAATCACCGCTTAAAATCGCAGAATGCTTTGAATGTGCTTAGTTATTTCAATTCCAAAGTTTGTCGCTATGTAGTAGCTACCGTAGAGTGTTCCTATTGTGCTTCCCAAATTTGTCATTGCAGCCACAAGTATAACGCGGAAAAATTTGTTCTGCAGAAGTTCCCCAAAGCTTTTCGCACTGAAGAGTTTTTCAACATCATCCATACCCGGCTTTCTTATCCAAGCCTCAACGAATCCTGAAAACCATCCCGCAGCAAGAAAAGGATTTAAAGATGTGAACCATGCACATGAAAATGCCGTGATGACAGAAAAAGGATGTCCCCTCGCCAGGACCGCACCTAAAGATGCAAAGAGACCGTTGATGAGAAACCAATAAATAAATACTTGATAAAGCGATTCGAAGGCAAAAAGGGCTATCATCGCAAACAAGCATATTAAAAAGGCCGAAAAAACTATCGAAATGTACTTAAAAGTCTTTCTTTCCTTTATTTCCATGAGATCTTCCAGTTTGATTTCCCTCTGAAGCCACTCAACTATTCCCTTCTTATGCCCGGCACCAACAACTGCTACAACCTTATTGTATCTTTCAAGGGCTTTTCTCAGATTGAAAGCCATAAAAGCATCCCTTTCATCGATTAAAACCTTTGCAGCTTTCGGCGAGATTTTTCTGAATTCCTCCACTAAAGCATCGATCACATCGCCCTTCAGCATTTCGTCAACTTCTGCTTTTACAAAGAATCCGCGAAATATGTGATAGAAAAACTTCAGCTTTTCAAAAAAGCTCATATTCGTCCACAAACGCTTGAATGTTATTGCAATGTCCCTATCTATGAGCAAAACATCTGCTCCAATTTCTCCGGCCTTTTTTATTGCTGCTATCATCTCCTCTCCCGGTTTTACTTTCATTTCTTCCCCAATTTTTCGCTGAAAATAGCCAATAAGCAGCTGAAGTAGAATTAGAAAGAAATCACCTTTTTTCAGTACCCCCCTAACATCAAGCTCTTCTCTCCTTCCGAAAAGAGCGTTAAACCTTCTCGGACAGAGCTCAACTGCAACTGCGTCTGGTTTCTCCTTATCTATTGTTTCCAAAACTTCCTCAACGCTTTTTCTGGATACATGTGCCGTGCCGACGATTATGAGCTTCTTTTCCATTCTGATACCTCGAGGATCTCAATTATTTCTTTGAGTTTCATTAAATCGCTTCTCGTTATTATTCCAACAAGCTTGTCATCTTCCACGACCGGCAGCCTTCCTATTTTCTTCTCACTCATTATTTTAAAAGCTTCAAAGGCACTTTGGCGCGGCGTTACAGTTATAACATTCCTGCTCATCACTTCTCCAACTTTCTTGCTCCTTTCAACGTTCATTATGTCATTCAGGGTTATTATCCCCACAAGTCTCCCGTTCTCCACCACAGGATACCCGAGATGCTTGTACCTGAACATCAGATCGACGATTTCTCCAACCGTCATTTCAGGGGTTACATAAAGGACACCAGGGGTCATGATGTCTCCAACTTTGAATCTGGAAAGTATGTTCTCCATCGTGACAATTTTTTCCTCCTCAGTCGCGCCAAGATAGATGAACAGGGCTATGAGAAGAAGCCAGATGTTGTAGAAGAAGCCAAAAATTCCCATGATTACCGCTATCGCCTTTCCAACGTTTGCAGAAATCCTTGTTGCAGAAACATAGTTCATCCTCCCAGCAAGAAAGCTTCTGAGAACTCTGCCACCATCCATCGGAAATGCCGGTATCAGGTTAAAAAGAGCGACGATCGCGTTGAAATAAGCGCTGATTAAAAAGAAAGTGTATATTCCCCCCTGCATCAGCTGTGAGATTAAAAAGCTAAGAAATGCAATTAGAAAGCTCACTCCCGGTCCCGCTAAAGCTATCGAAAGCTCCTGTCTGGGGTTCCTCGGAATTTCCTCCATCATTGCAACTCCGCCGAAAATGAAAAGCATGATTCCCCTAACGACAACACCGTATCTCATCGCAACTAAGGAATGCGCCAGTTCATGCAATAGAACTGCCACGAAAACGAATATTGATGCCAGAATTGAAAGAGCGATTCTCTCAATTTCTTCCAGATCTGCAAAACCAAAGGGTTTGGGCGAAGCGTAAAAGTATCCTGAAAGGAATACTAGGATAACAAAGAGACTCCAGTGAACATAAATATCGATTCCAAAGGCTCTGGCTACCCTGATTGACGACCTCATGAAATGAGTTTGATTCCCTTATTTATTTTTTTGCGTAGCTAGGGAAAAACCAACCAACAAAAAATTTATAGCCTCAAAAATTTAAAAACATCTATGAACCTCGCATCCTTCGTCGGTTTCTTTGTAGGTTTTTTGTTTGGAATCAGCAGCATTTCAACAATGCTGAGCTTTGCTGGCAAAGTTTTGATAGAAATGGAAGAAAGTCTCCGAAACTTGAACGCCGTTTCTACCGTTCTTTTGCTCATAATTGCAGTCATATTGATAGTAAAGATAAGGGTCGTCGCCTCGCTAATTGCAGGGGCGATAGTTGGAGCCGTTTTAAATCTAATACTTGCCCAGCAAGGAATAAATGTTCTGGAAATTATAAAGACTAACCTCGGCTTTTGAATTTTCAAAAAGATGAAATAACCTTCGACAATTTACCGATATGCTTCTCCTCGAG
>CAYXCK010000022.1:2207-18770 GCA_964463575.1 uncultured archaeon | reverse complement strand
GGCTTAATTTTTTATACGATAGAATTTTAGTTAAACCGATGAAGATAGGGTGCTGCGGATTTCCGATTTCGATGGAGAAATATTTTAAGAGTTTTGAAGTAGTTGAGGTTCAGAAAACATTTTATAAACCTCCAGGCATAGAGACTGTAAGAAAATGGAGAGAAATGGCTCCAGAAGATTTTGAGTTTACTGTAAAAGCTTGGCAGATAATAACCCATCCACCTTCAAGTCCGACTTACAAAAAGGCGAAGCTGGAGGTAAGTGAAGCGGGATTTTTTAGACCAATAAAACCCGTTTTTGAAGCTTGGGAGGTTACAAGGGAAATTTCAAAGGTTTTAAAAGCAAAATTTATCCTGTTTCAGACTCCGAAGAGTTTCAAGGAAAGTGAAGATAATATAAGGAACATGAAAGAGTTCTTTGGCTCTATTGAGAGAGAGTTTATTTTTGGTTGGGAAGCCAGAGGCTGGAGAGAGGAGGCTGTAAGAAAAGTGTGTGAAGAACTTTCTCTGATTCATGTCGTCGATCCTTTTGAATCCTCTCCTACCTACGGAGATATAAGATACTTTAGAATACATAAGAACCATACTGATGAAGAAATCCGTTCCTTGCTTTATAAAGCAGATTACATAATGTTCAACAACCCTTATATGCTCAGGGATGCTGAAAAGCTGAAGAAATGGAGGGATGAGATTGAGAGAAAGAATTCTGAGGGTTCTAGATAGTTACGATCATAAACAAATAAGGATAGCAACACTTGGAAGCCATTCCGCGCTCAACATTCTTCGTGGAGCAAAGGATGAAGGTTTTGAGACTATATGTTTATGTAAAAGTGAAGATACAGTAATTTACAGAAACTTTGGAGTTGCGGACAAGATCGTGGAGCTTGAGAGCTTTTCCGATCTTTTGAAAGAGGAAGTTCAAAGCTTTCTGAGGGAGAAAAATGCGATCCTGATACCTCATGGCTCTTTTAACGCCTACATTGGAAAACTAGACAAGCTTGAAGTTCCGATTTTTGGAAACAGGATGCTCATGGAATACGAAATGGACAGGGAGAAACAGAGGGAATGGTTCCTGAGGGCAGGTGTGAGACTGCCTAAAGTTTTCAGAAGTCCGGAGGAAATAGAGGGGCTATGCATCGTTAAATATCAGGGAGCAAAGGGAGGTAGAGGATATTTTTTGGTCTCCTCTTACAATGAGTTCCGAGAAAAAGTCGAAAAAATGATTAGAATGGGATTGGTAAATGAAGATGACCTTAAAAAAGTAGAGATTCAGGAATACGTTCTCGGCGCGAATGTTTACTTCTCCTTCTTTTATTCGCCGGTCAATGGAAGGATTGAACTCATTTCCGTGGATAGAAGATACGAACATGCTGATGCATTGGGAAGAATTCCAGCAAAAGAGCAGCTAAAGATCGATATAGAGCCTACTTACACTGTTATAGGAAACTTTCCGATTGTGCTGCGAGAAAGTCTTCTCAGGCAGGCTTTTGAGGCTGCGGAGAGAATTGTTGAAGTTTCAAAAGAAATAGCATATCCCGGGATGGTTGGACCATTTTGCGTTGAGACTATTTTCAACGAGAGAGCTGAAATGGTTGTATTTGAAATTTCTGCCAGAATAGTAGCCGGAACGAACGTTGGAGTTCCAAATTCCCCTTATTCATATATACTCTTCGGAGAAAACATGTATATGGGAAGGAGAATTGCGAGAGAATTAAGAATTGCAATCGAAAAAGATATGCTCGGAGAAGTTGTTTACTGAGCATGGAGACAATTGAAAAAACAATAAAGGCTGGAGAAATTCTGAAGAAGGTTGTAAAAGAGGCGGAAGAAAAAGTAGTGGTCGGATCAAAGATACTGGATGTTGCGGAGTTCATAGAAAACAGAATTGTTGAACTTGGCGCGAGGCCGGCTTTCCCGTGCAACATATCGATAAACAGCGATGCAGCCCACTCAACGCCAGCTAGGGGGGATGAGAGGGTTTTCAAAAAGGGGGATCTTGTAAAAATAGATATCGGGGCCCATATAGATGGTTACATAGCAGATATGGCAATATCTATAGATCTAGGCGATCACGGCGATCTCATAAGGGCAGCAAGAGAGGCTGTCTTCAATGCCATCGATGTGGTAAAGGCAGGAGTTGATACTGCAAGGATCGGTAAAGTTATCGAAGAAACAATAAAGAATTACGGTTTCAAGCCGGTTGTGAACCTTTCTGGCCACGGTTTGTTGCCTTATATAGCACATGCACCGCCCAGCATTTACAACTATGCTACGCAGAAAGGTATCGAGCTTGAGGAAGGAACGGTAATAGCCATAGAGCCTTTTGCAACGGATGGAGTTGGAAAGGTTGTTGAAAGGGGGGAATGCGAGATTTACAGTCTTCTAAATCCAAAACCCCTTAGGCTTAGAACTATGAGGGAAATAGTTTCCGAAATATCGGAAAAATACAAGACTCTGCCGTTTGCCAAGAGGTGGCTGAACGTTTCCGATCTCTGGATTTCAAAGCTTGTGAGAGAAGGAGTGCTAAGAGAGTATCCAGTTCTCACGGAGGTTTCCAGAAGAGCAGTTAGCCAGTGGGAGCATACGATCATCGTAGAGAAGGATTGTGCTAGAGTTGTAACGCTCTAGAAATTATGTCGCCATAGCAGATCTGGAGAATCAGGATTATGATGGGATGCTGCAGTAGATAGATCTTTAATGAATTCCTTCCGAGGAGGCTAACTATCCCCCCTCTGTAATCTGATGCGTTTAATTTTACCTTTTTGCCAAAATAAATACCAATGAGCATAAATCCAAACCATGGAAGGAGCGGGTAGTAGTCTAGGGTTCTGAAATTTGTTGGAATAATTCCCAGCCAAAGGAGATGGTAAAACGGAAATCTAAACTGCTGGATGTAGAATCCAGCAATGATAATCAGCACACCGGTTGGGAGACATAGATTTGGCTTTCTAGAAAATGGAACTGCAATTACAGATGCAAGAGCAAAAAAGTGGATTATTCCAAAAACAACGTATTCTTCGGGCACAAAAATGAATGTTACGGATGTTATTGCAAGAGCTATCGCCGAGAACTTCAGAAATCTTTTTGGATTGAATCCTTTAAGTGTTTTGGCCATTGTGAAACCCGAGATGAATATGAACATTCCGCCGATAATCCTCGGAAAGATGAACCAGAAAATCCCATCCAGTTGAATTTTTTCAAAATAACTTGCATCAAAAAAGAAGTGAAAAACGAGCATTAAAATTACTGCTATTCCTCTTGCAAAATCTATCTGCCAGTAGCGCATCACCGGAAGTATCTCAGATCTTCATCGCTTCTCCACTGCTGGACTGCAATTTCCTGCATCTCCTTTATTTGAGCTATTATCTTTTCCATCTCCTTAGCTCTCTGCTCCAAAGCTTCGAAGGAGACTTTAAGGTTTAGAATTTTTGAAAGGATTTCAAGAACAGCTTTAGCGCTCTTCGGATCCACCATGTAGCCGGATGTAACGCCCATCAGGCAAACGGCCTCTATATTTTCGAGTTTTGAAACACCAAGAAGAAGCCCTGCCGCACCAATTATACCTCCTCCAGGCTCTCCAGGCTCAAATCTTACTCCATATCGTTTCATTTCTTCGACTAGATCTTTTGAATTCGATGCTCCTACAACATACGGCTCTTCAACGAGTCTTCCCACTCCGTAACCGCCCAGAGTGTATATTCTTTTTACTCCAAAGGCCTTTGCGACCTCTATGTAGGCATTTACGAGCTCAAAATGTCCTTCGTTGCTTATGCTCTGGAAATCTCCAACTAGGATCAGCAAGTCTGGTGACTTGTTTTTCGATTTCCAAGCATAAACTTCGTTTCTGGGCATTCGTATTGTTCCATCTTCTAATACCATTACCTGAGGCGGAAAGTGATGCGAGTAAATCTCCACTACTTTTTCAGCTTTGAGTTCTTTTACGAGGTGATCCGCTACCAGCTTACCCACATGTCCGATTCCGGGTAAACCTTCGATCAATATCGGGTCCCTCAGATTGACCTCCTTTGGGTCTTTTAGGTAGCGAACATCCACCCTCTTTATCATCTCACCACCTTCTCAAGTAGAATCCTTTTTCCTTTCGGAGCATCCTTCTATATTTCCCATACGGGTCCTCCGGTGAGAACCTCGGCGGGATGGGTGTTAAGGTTTTCTCCCCACATCCCGGGCAAAAATCTTTAAGAGTGTACTCGTTGCATTTTGGACATTTCTTCATTATTGATTTCATGCTTCCTCCCTCACGAAGTTGCACTCACCCCCGAGCTTTTTAACAAGTTTGGATACGTTGGTTGTTATCTTTTTCAAAGCGCTCTCAACTACTTTGTAATCTTCACCCTCAACGACAATCCTGTACTTTGGAGCTCCGATGTAATATATTTCGACGCCAACATTATCCTCGATTTTCAAGTCTTCGAATACTTTCCTTATTCTTTCCACACCGTCCGAGTGGAGGAATTTTATTTCGAAGTATCCTTTAACCTTCACTCTTTTTGGCTTAAGATTTTCCCTAGCTATCTCAACCATTTTCTTCGCAAAATCTTCTCCAACGACTTTGCCAAGCGACTCATGTCCCTCTGTTGCAGCCTCTTCGAATGCCGAATAAAGAGAGTCGTACTCTTTTAGCAATTTCTTTCCAATTTTTATAACTTCCTCTTTACTCAATTTTAGTTCATTACCAACAATTTCAAGCCATTTGAATGCGCCCATTTCATTTTTCCATTCCATGATCTTCTCTTTTCTCTGTCTTTCGTTTACGTCCTTTATAGATAGATCTATGTGTCCTCTCTTCGGATTCACGCTTAAGACTTTGCAGACAACTTTCTGCCCTTTTTTCACGTGTTCTCTTATATCTTTTATCCATCCCGGTGCCACTTCGCTGATGTGAACCATACCCTCTTTGTTCTCGTATTCGTCAAGAGAGACAAATGCTCCGAAATCCAAAACCCTGGTGACAGTTCCTATTACTATTTCACCAACGGAAGGATAACCAGTCCTTTTTATAATTAATCTTCCCTCCTGCTTTTTTTCTTGCTTTTCTTCTTTCATCCTCTCAACCCTTTTGGCGGTGAATTTAAGTTTTCCTTTTAATTCATCTAGATGTTCGAGTGAAAAAAGCCAATCAGAAAATTAATGCTGCTGAAAAATCAAAAAATTAAAATTCGAGTCTATAGCTTTACAGCCGAAAAGCCTCGCCTTTTAGGGCAGGGAGGAGGGTTGGGAGTTATGATAGAGGAAATTCTTAGGGGAATTGTAAGGGATAGAATTGTCAGTATACTCGAAAAAAGGATTGGAAGGGAAGAAGCGGTTGAAATTGAGAAAAAGATGACCCATGAAGACAGAGGCAAAATTTTGAAGGAGTTTGAGAAAGAAGGGAGCATTTCGGAGGAAACGTATAGTTATATTCTTTCAAAGTACTATCTCAAAGATTTGACATCCCTTCTTTTCGGAACTCCTTCGGATTTGAAGGTTTATCCCCAGATCACGGATTCTATGGTCGGCAGCGGAAAATTCGGAATTAGGGGTTTGAGAAAGCACGTTAGAGAGCTCGGTTATACTGATGATAAATTCGAAGAAATACTGGAAGCAATTTATGCGGAAGCGAAAAGAAAGTCTAGGGAAAACAGAAATTATGAACTTTTTGCAATTGCATGCCTCGAAATTGGCAATTATTATATGGAGAATGATTACAAAAAGGCTGAAAAGTTTCTTTATGAGGCTTATGAGCTTAGGAGTATTCTTGATGAAAAAAGAGCGAAGAAGCTTCTTGATTCCATAGCAAATCTAGGTTTGCTTTATTGCAAGCTCAGAAGGTTCGATATGGCAAAAATTGCTTATGAAAAAGCTAGAAATATGGTTGAGGAGCTTAGAGTTGAGGATAGCACTTTTAAAGAGCTCGAGAAAATGCTGAGAAGTGTTTAGTCCGGAGTATCTTAGAGAGTTTTCTTCCTGATGCTAACTTTTTTTAGAACCGACAATATATCTTCTATAACAAGTCTTGGAGCTTTAAATATTGTGAAAATCTGCGGAGGTGAGAATTCATCGTATAAACTGGTTGCAATTATTGGTAGAACGGAAATTGCAGCCGAAATTAGAAAAAGAAACCTAAAAGCGAAATCTCCATGTGCATAAAGCAAATCCAGCAGAAATCCGGCAAAAATACTACCCAAAGCTGATGATATGTCTGAAATCCAGTTTATTATAGCATAGTAAGGCGCGGAATGCTTTTTGTATGTTAGATCAGCAACGGCATTTGCGATTGCTATTGTTGGGGCTGAGATGTAGAATCCATATAGGATGTAGGCGACTATCAGGGTTTGGAGCGATTCGCGGCCGGAAATTGCGAATATGACTGCAGAAATTATGAAAGATATGCAGGAGAGTGAAAAAAGCGGTTTGTTTCCGAACCTGTCAGAAAAGGAACCAGAAAACCTTGAGGCATATATCGAAGATATGTGAGCAACAAAAGCTAGAAAAAGGATCGTGTAAAGCGGGTATCCAAGAGTGAGTAAATAAACCGCGAAGAACGTTCTAGCGGAGCTTTGCGAGAAAAAAGAGAAGCACAGCAATTAAGACTAATATTAGGAAACTCGGCTTTCTTAGTGGTTCTGTAATTCTCGGCTCGCTTATTCGGCTACACTTTACATTTTCAACATTCCTCAGGAAAAGAATCGCGATGCTTCCGAAAACTGTTGCCATCAAAAATAGAAGCGGGAATCCCTCTTTTTGAAACTTTTCAAAAACAAAAATCTGGATGAATAAAGCGGGAATTGCTAAAATTCTGCCGTATGCTGATCTTTTCGAGAGAACTTCTCCCCTTTTCCCTGCCGGAATTAGATCTCTGGCCCAGGAATTAGAGGTGACTGTGTATATATCCTCGCAGACATTGAAAATAAAGTAAAAGATGGCGAAAATCAGAATCTCATACATTCCATCGATGAATGCGTTGAAGGTTAACACCAAAAGAGCCATTTTTGAAACTAGGCTTGCGAAAATGGCAACTCTCTTTCTGTTTTTCTTTTCGACGAACTTGGCCGAAATAATCTGCGCTACTGTTGTGAAAAATGGAATAGACACTAGTATGCTGATTACTATTGGAGAAGCTCCGGCTGTAGCCAGATATGCGCTTATGATTGTTACACCGAGCAGGGAATAAACAACTTGGAGAAAAGAACCCTCAATTACAAAGTTCCTAATGCTTCTTTCTAAATCACGCGGTTCTACATTTATGCGCATTGCAAAAATGTGTTGGATTTAAAAAATTTTATTGCGGATTGAGAATTTCGAAATGCACTATAGTGACGAATTCTGAGTCATTCACTTCTCCGTAAATCCTTTTCAGAGCATTCAGAAGTTCTTCTCTGTTTGAAAAACCGTCAGATCTCGCATCCTCATCGCTTAGTTCGGATATCCTTTTTACTACGACTTTCTTTATTTTTGCCAGTGCAAATGGCTTGCTGTCAACTGTAAGCTCAACGGCTTTTCCCACAGGATAGCTTCTAATACCTTTCCTCATGGTGGTTTTCTTGGACCCCTCTAGGATTATTGGAACGAATTCGGGATCGAAGTTTATTCTTTCCATCACTCCAAAACTACGACAGCGTTCGGATTTTTTACCCTTAAATCCAGAGCTTCCATTGCTAAGAAAGCTATCTTATCTCCTTCCGGTCCGAGCTCTCTCAGTTCAACTTCATGGCCAACTATAATGTCTGTTACGCTGGGTGTGTTTGCGAATACAACGACCTTTTCCTCAATTGCCGGGCTCACTATTATGCCACCGTTGAAAACTTCTTTCAGGATTTCTACGACCATCTTTCCTCCCTTTTCATGTACTTTCAGTAGCTTGGAAAATCTTTCGGGGCTCAAGATTACTGCAAATGGACCAGATGAAGCTTTAGCTACTTCTCTCATCGCCTTTAGGAGCTCTTCTATGCACTCCTCGCTGGCGTCCCATTTTCCAAGCTTCATTTTTCTTCCCACCATAAATCCGCTTATTATATGTTTCTCCTCATTCTTTGAAAGCATTTCTCCTGCTCTGATTGCAATTGCAGGATCAAAACTTCCGTCGCTCAGCTCTCTGAGTCCTATGAAAAACTTCTGCGTAAGTAGGGGAATTGCCCTGAATTCCTGCCTGACAACCTTTATTTCACCGTCTCCGTCGATGATGTCAACCCTGTAGGATTGTGCTGAAATCCTTGTTTTTGGCAGGACGTTGTAAAGCCTTCTCCCCCTCGCAAGGCCTTCCATGAACGCGTTTGATAGAAGCGAGAAGTACCCCTGATTTCCCCCATCTAGAGCAGTCTTTATTCCTGTTTTTTCTTCAACTTCCCTAAATCCCCCCTTCAGCTCGGATATCTGTTCGGAATCGAGGCTTAACAGGAGGGCAGTGAATTCGCCGACGTGAGCCTTTTCCTCTCTTGCAACATCCAAAAATATTTTTCTGCAGTTTTCGTCAGGGCTAAATCTTGCCATCTGTTCGTAAAGGCTTATTGCATCCAGTTCGGCTGATATAGCCAAACGAAGGGCTTCCATAAGTTCCTCTTTGGTATAGGGCTTATCCCTAACAAGAAGTGTTGGATTAACTGCGAGCATATCCCTTTTTGTTTTGGAGATTTATAAAATTTTTCCTGTTTAGAAAAAATATTCAGTCTATCCTTCCCTTGAAGAGCACGCCAATCCTTTCGAGTATCTTCACAGCTCTTTCTAGGTCGTCAACTCGGAATATTATTAGGGCCTTGTGCTTTTCGGACGTGAAGGCGTAAACGTAGTCGATGTTAATGCCCTCATCACCCAAAGCCTTTGCTATTCTGAAAAGCTCTCCGGGTTTATCTTCTACTTCGACAGCCAAAACTTCGTTGATCGCAACCGTGAAGCCCGCCTCTTTTAGCGCTTTGTAGGCCTCATCCGTTTTATCGACAACCATTCTGATGATCCCGAAATCCCCTGCATCAGCGATCATGAATGCCCTGAGGTTTATGCCTTTTTCAAAGAGAACACCTGTAACAGAAGCCAGCCTTCCTGGTTTGTTTTCAACGAAAACAGATATCTGCCTTATCATGATCTCACCTCAGATCTTCCTTCTGTCTATGATTCTTTTGGCCTTCCCTTCAAACCTCTGCAATGTTCCCGGGTTGACGAGTTCTACGTTAGCATGAACCCCTAGAACACTCTTAAGTCTCTCTTCAACTCTTCTCTTCAAATTCAATATTTCTCCCGGTTTCTCTATCGAAACCTTTTGGTTGAGCTCAACCTGTATCGTCATGACATCCAGGTTCTCGACTCTGTCGAGGATTATCATGTAATGCTCCCCGAGCTCTGGAATTTGCATCAGTACATGCTCTATCTGGCTCGGGAAAACATTTACGCCGCGAACGATTAGCATGTCATCGCTCCTTCCGAGAATTCTCATTATCCTCGGATGAGTTCTTCCGCAGTTGCATTTTTCTGTTTCAAGGATTGTAATGTCTCCCGTTCTCCATCTGATCAGAGGCATGGCCTCCTTGCTGAGAGTTGTTACAACAAGCTCTCCTTTTTCCCCTTCACCAACGTTTTCACCGGTTTTCGGATCTATCACTTCTACTATGAAATGGTCTGCCCATATGTGGAGACCGTTTCTTTCTGTGCATTCTGTGAAAAGCGGGCCGCTAAGTTCTGAAGTACCGTAAACATCGTAGGCAGTAATCCCGGTTTTATCTTCAATTCTTTTTCTAGTTTCTTCACTCCAGGGTTCTGCACCAAAAATCCCTATCCTGAGACTTGTCTCCTTTATGCTCGTTCCCATCTTTTCGGCATATTCTGCCATGTAAAGCATATACGATGGAGTGCATGCGATGACCGTAACTCCGAGATCCCTCATCAGCTCTATTTGCCTCACAGTATTTCCGGTTGAAATCGGAAGAGCTGTAGCCCCGATTTTTTCCACTGCATAGTGAAATCCGAGCCCGCCCGTAAATAAGCCATATCCGTATGCTATCTGAACTATATCCTCATGCGTGACTCCGCAGCTAACCAAACCTCTGCAGAGGCTTTCCACCCACATCTTTATATCGTTTTCAGTGTAGCCAACTAGCGTTGGTTTTCCAGTAGTGCCGCTTGAGGCGTGAAATCTGACTATCTGCGAAATTGGAACCGCAAACATTCCGAATGGATAATTGTCCCTTAAATCCTGCTTTTTGGTAAAAGGAAGTTTTGGAAGATCTTCAAGGCCCCTTATATCCGAGGGGTGCAACCCGAGTTCTTTGAATTTCCTTTTGTAAAATGGAGAATAGTTGTAGACGTTGTTAACAAGAGCCCTCAGCTTCTTTTCCTGAATTTCCTTCAAGTCCTCTACCGGCATTCTCTCCATGCTTGGATTCCAGAACATTTTTTCACCTCATTCAGTTCATCCAGTGGACTTTCTTTAACCTACCAATGGTATTATAAAAGCATCGATTATGGTAGAGACTTTTCAATTAAAATTTTCCGTGAACGAATATGTGATCCCTGTGGTAGGGTTCTAGGGTGTCATGGTGGAGGATTTGGAAGTCCTTTGAAAGATCGTTCAAGACTCTGGAAAAGACTTCTTTGGAATCTGCAGTTGAATCTATGCTTTTTGCCTTGACCATTATCAGAAATTCGCCCCTCTTCTTCAGGAAAAATTCCGAATTCATTTTGAGAGTCTCTATCTGGTTCCTCTGCGCTATATCTTGGTATATGAAGTCAACCTTTTCAACAATTCCGCTGTAAAGCCATGGCTTGCTTGCATCGAATAGCAACGGTATTATGTTTTCCCTTTCCCTTGCCAATTCCAGAAGCTTGAGAAACGGCTTTGCGGAGTATTCAACAGCGTATATTATCCCCTCATCAACTATGTCCGCGAGATGGCTCAGCGTAGTCCCGCTGGCAGCCCCTAGGTAGAGAATCTTTTCTTCACCCCTCATCTCTATTTCGTATCCCCTCAGAATCATCGCAGAGAGCTTGCTCCTCCATGGAATCCACTCCCTGTATCTTTCGCTTCCGAGCAGAAATATTCTCTCTCCGTAGTGGCTTCCGTATCTGCTCTTCGTTGCTGGAATTCCGTTTATTATCCTAACGTTTCTCATGCCCTCCTCAGCTCCTCATACCTTTTCTTCAGGGAGCTGAATAGTTCTTCCTCAAGCTCTCCCCTGAAGTAGTCGATTTTTGCCGCGATGGATATCTTTGTGGCCAAGAATCTGGCCATCTTTCCCCTTTTCTTTTTAGGAAGGCTCCTTACAAAGCTGTGGAGGAATATTATGCCATGCTTTGGAACCTTCGCTTCCTTCCCCTTTTTTATTCTTGAAAGGGCTTTATAAAGGCTTTTTTCCGCACCAGCAATCTGTATTTTGCTCGCCGGAGCAAATGCAAGCTTTTTAAGGCTTCCAAACTTCTCTATAAGCTTTGCTCCGATTTTTGCTCCGGCAATTTCGGTTAAATTTGGCGCAATTTTCTGCATTACTGCATCGATTTCCTTTTCTATCTGCGATCTCAGCCTTTCCATCTCGGCCAGTGTTTTTTCAAAATACTCAGCAAGATCTTCTTTTACCAGCCTGATATCCTCATCCTTCTCCCTTACCATGTTAATTGCCTCCTCAACCCCTTCTAGGGCCTTTACAAGGGCTATGACGTACATTTCATCGCTTCCAAGCTCTTTTCTGACCTTTTCCTGAGCAACCTCGATCGCAGTTTTTCTGAGAATTCTGTAGTAGTCCTTCCCCAGAACTCTTAAACCCAGCTCCGAAACGCTGAATGGAAGAGGAGACTCGTTTGAAGCGAGGAGAAAGCTTTTTTTAAAATCTTCCGAAATTCTAATCCCACCATCAACTGTGCCGAACCAGAGGTTGTACCTCAAATTTTTGCACCTCTTTTTCGCTTTTCAAAAAATTCGAGAAAAAGATTAAAAGCTTTAGCCCAAAAACAGTTCATGGAAGAAAGGGTTATAGAGGAACTTTCAGAGATGCTGAAGGGTAGAGTTGTTGTCAGTGAGGAGGAGCTAAGAACAAAGGCTATTCGCTCAGCCCTTAAAGTTCTTGGATTCGGAACTTTGAATTTTGGAAAGGAGAATTTGGATGAAGTTGTCTGCAGTTTTATTGACTGCCCGATCACGATAAAAAGTCTTCACTTCTCAGAAAAGGTTGAAGTCAATGGTATAAGCTTTTATCACCTTCACACAGTAAAGCCGGGAAGAGAAGATTTCCTGAAGGCCTACGAAGAATACGTTAACGCTAGAAGTTTTTTAGAAAACCTTGAAAACATGATAGCTTCCTTTGACAGCTTCTTTGAAGGCTACAGAAGTGAGGGGACTTTCCTGAAAATATATTCAAACAGGAACAGGTATTCCGTTTTCTTCACAACAATTCGCGATGCATTTGAGGACATCGATGTCCATCTGAATCTTTCATCGAAATTCAATGGAGAATACGTTATCGCCGTCAAGGTTGAGGAAAAACCGGATGAATTCATAAAATTCTTCAAATTCCATTCTGAGAAAGTAAAGAAGGCTGGAGCTAAAATTTGGGTTTTCAATCCCCAGAAGAAATCCGTAGATCCTTTTATAGGTTATCCGAGGGATTTGGGCCTTATTTCCAGATTCAGGAATCCGAAGTTTGCAACAGTAATAAACTCCCTCTGGAGAACAAAGGTTGAAGAAATAGATTAGCTCCTCAGATATTCCAGCGCAGCCTTAACGTCAGCATTCTCGTGGACGATCATAGCAATTGCTCTCGTCATCTTCGTCGGATTCTCCGCTTGGAATATGTTTCTTCCGATTGCAACCCCGCTTGCCCCGCCGTCCATTGCCATTCTAACCATCTGCAAAAGCTCTTCTACGCTATTCATCTTTGGACCGCCAGCGATCACGACTGGAACTGGACAACCTTCTACAACCTTTTTGAAGCTTTCAACATCTCCAGTGAAATTCGTTTTGACTATATCCGCCCCAAGCTCTGCCCCAACTCTTGCTGCAAGGGCAACTGCTTTGGGATCGAACTGGTTTATCTTTTCTCCCCTTGGATACATCATCGCAAGCAGAGGCATTCCCCATTCCTGGCATGTCTTGGAAATTTCTCCCAATGTCTTTAACTGTTCGGCTTCCGTTTTGCTTCCTATGTTTATGTGCACGCTCACTCCATCTGCACCGAGCTTAATCGCCTCTTCAACAGTGCAGACAAGAACCTTCTCGTTTGGATCAGGGGATAGCGTGGTTGATGCGCTGAGATGTATTATTAGCCCGACATCTTTCCCATAACCCCTGTGCCCGTATGCGACTATTCCCTTGTGCACAACAACGGCATTTGCTCCCCCCTCTGCCACCGCGTTTATTGTCTTTGCCAGATTCTGAAGCCCCTGTATTGGTCCCATGGAAACTCCGTGATCCATCGGAACTATCACCGTATGTTTCGTGTTTCTGTCTATTATTCTTTCAATTCTGATCTTTTTCCCAATCATGCTACTTAGTTTCAAAGTAGCAATATAAGTTTTTCTATTTGGAATCTAATTTTTTAGCAATTTTTTTATTTATTGTTATAAAAAAACTTATTTAGGAAGTGAAAAAACAATATTGTGCTACTTAAAAACTTGTTTTCAAGGTTCGGAACGGTTGAGGATCATCCCGAAGTACTTAAGATCTACTGTTGCGATTTTACGCACATTCCAAGGATCTTTTCGAGATTTATAAAGAAGCCACTCATCGTTGTGCAGCCGAGAAGCGCTGAGGATGTTGCCGAGATAATGAGGGTCTGCGAAAGGTATGAAATACCCATCGTTCCAAGAGGAGCTGGAACTTCCGCCTACGGTGGCACAATCCCCTTGGAGAGCTGCGTGGTGATCGATTTTAAGAGGATGTGCAATTTCGAAATCAGAAATGGCGAAGTGATAGCAGAGAGCGGGGCTGTATGGATAGAAATGGAAAGAGAGCTTAACAGAAAAGGTGAAGCTTTGAGAGTTTATCCGACAAGCGCAAACGTTTCAACTGTTGGCGGCTGGATAGCCCAGGGTGGCTACGGAATTGGGAGCCTTAGATATGGGAGCATTGCAGAAAACCTGAAATGGCTGGAGGTAGTTGATTTTGAAGGTATAAAGATGGTTAAAGGGGAGGAAATGAGATATTATGTCGGCACTTTTGGCTGCTTGGGGATAATAACTAGGGCATGTATTGAGACTAGGAAAAATGAAGTAATTAATTGCAGGGCAGTTCATTGCGACTTTGAGGAAGCGCTTTCAATGCTGGAAGGCGGATATCATGCTTCATTCAAGAATTCGAGATATCTCAGCCTTGAGGGTTTCGGAGCCAAAGATTTTCTTCTAATTTGCTCCGAAAAAGGAGATGGCGATGAAACTGGGAAGTTGATATGGGGGAGAAGGCTTATACCGCTCAGGATTGCGAGTAGGGGTAAAAGGATTTTCTCGGAAGTCGTTCTGCCGTACAAGAATGCAGGAAAATTCTACGAGTACGCCGAGAGAATTTCCGAGGGATTGGAGGTATTATTTGCAAAGGACTGTGCAGTCTTCATTCCAGTCTTCGGAAACGGATACATAAACATGCTGAAAGCTTTAAAGATCGTGAAGATCGCTGAAAAGCTGGGAGGAAGGGTTTACGCGAGGGGAATGCTTTTTTCCAGCAACTACGAAAGAGATATCGCAGATTATAAAAAGAGAATCGATCCGAAAAACCTGCTGAATCCCGGGAAGATGGGATGGAATGTGTTTTCGATTTCAATAGGACTTCTGGGGAAGCTCATATGGACTGCATAAGGTGTGGCCTCTGCAACGTTTGCCCGGTTTTCAGGGTTGAGAGGCTCGAATCCGTATCGCCGAGGGGGAAGATAATAGTGAGCAAAAGCATCGATTCAAGAATTGCCCGGGATTTCTTCAAGTGCAGCATTTGCGGACTTTGCGAAGTTGTTTGCCCGATGAATCTGAAGCTTATAGAGTTCTGGGAAAAGAAAAGGGAAGAACTCTTTGAAAAAAAGCTTGCACCGTTGCCGATACACAAAAAGCTGAGGGAAATGACTTTCAGGGATTTCAATCCATACGGGGGAAAGCAGGAAAAGAGGGCTGAATGGCTCGAGTTTCCAGTTGAAAAGTCAAGAACACTTTATTTTGCTGGATGCACAGCGAGCTACAAGCTCCAGAATATGGCTAAGGCATCTGCAATGGCTTTGAAGGAGCTTGGAGTCGAATTCACAGTTCTCGGCCCTGAGGAATACTGCTGCGGTTCTCCATTTCTCAGAACAGGCCAGAAGGACATAGGGAGATTCCTTTTCAAGAAGAACATCCGGGCTTGGCAAAATGCGGGGGTGGAGGTGATAATAACCTCCTGCCCCGGCTGCTACAAGACGATTTCCCAAGATTATCCCAGATTTGCAAGGGAGCTCGGATACAGTTTTGAATTCGAAGTTAAGCACATTTCAATGATATTCTCCAAGCTGGCCAAGGGTAAACTGGGATTCAAGGCAACCTATCACGATCCATGCCATTTGGGAAGGCACATGGGAATATATGAGGAGCCTAGGGATGCGATAAGGAGATGCGGTATAAAGCTTGTTGAAATGGAGAGGAACAGGGAATTTGCTCTTTGCTGCGGTGCGGGAGGCGGATTGAGGAGCCAGTTCAAGGAAATATCGATTGCAATATGCGAGGAAAGGGTAAAGGAGGCGCTTTCAACGGGAACGGATATTCTGATAACCTCATGTCCATTTTGCGAGTACAACTTCATAAAAACCGGAAAAGGTAGGATTAAAGTCTTTGACCTAGCCGAGATAGTATGTATGACACTCTTTCCCTGATTTTCTGCCTTCTTCCATCGAAGAAAGCGTTCAGTATTGCCTCCTTTTTTGGGAATTCGAGATAGTTTATGACAAGGCCAACCTGATTTGCCGAATGAGCATCGCTTCCGCCTATTCCCCTTTTTCTGTATTTTTCGGCATACCTCTTTGCGAGGAAGTTGAAGTAACTCTTTGCGTTGAAAATTTCAACGCAGTCAACGTAGGAAAAATCCTTTCCCCTCAAAGTCCCTTTTCTTAACAAATCGAATGGATGAGCAAGTACAGGGATTCCTCCGAGAGATCTAACGGCTTCACAGCTTTCCCTCATGGAGAGACCAGCTTCGACCTCTTTTTCAATGCCGTAGGCAAGGAGGTGGCCGCTTGAGGTTGATATTTCAACTCCCGGGATTACAAAAATGGGTATTTTCTCCTCTATAACAAATTCGATTGCGCTCAGCGATCCGTTTACGGTGTCGTGATCCGTTATGGAGAGCAGATCTATTTTTTTCCTTAAGGCTTCCTGGATTATCTCCTCAACGCTGCTCTTTCCATCGCTGAAATCCGAATGAACGTGAAGCTCTGCCCTGAGCATTTCAGAGCTCAACGTAGGTTGCATCTATTATTCCGTCCAGCTTTGTCATCTCTTTCAGAACCTCATCACTTGGTGGATCGTCGACTAGCAATAGCATCAGCTGAACCCCTCCGGGCTTGTCACTGCACCTTCCCACGATCATTCCGGCTATGTTTATGTTGTTCTTTCCGAAGAGGGTGCCAACTCTTCCTATGAC
>CAYXCK010000022.1:0-2107 GCA_964463575.1 uncultured archaeon | reverse complement strand
CTCTTTGCCGAGACTATGTTTATCCCCATTCCCAGCGTTCTCTCCATAAGGCCCTTTAGCAGATGCCTTAAAAGGAGCTCCGAATTCTTTTCAGCCACCTTGCCGCTCAAGATCATCCTCACCTTCCTTACAGCTCCGCCAAGTCTTGCGCTCGCTATTTTTCCCATTTTTTCGGCAAGGGTTGCGTAGGGCATGAGGAATTCGAATTCTGCAGGATCTATCGGTGGCAGGTTCACTGCGTTCCTTGCGGGCAACCCTTTGGCGACGTTAACGATATCTTCTGCGATTATCCTTCCAACGCTCTCCTGTGCCTCCCTTGTTGATGCTGCTATGTGTGGCGTTGTAACGACGTTTTCAAAGCTGAAAAGCAAGCTTTCAAAGTTCGGTGGTTCGTTTTCGTAGACATCAAGCCCTACCCCAAATATCTTTCCGCTCTTGAGACCCTCGATCAGAGCTTCCTCGCGTATTATCCCACCTCTAGCGGTGTTTATTATTATCACACCGTTCTTCATAATCTCTATCTCCCTTTTTCCTATCAGCCCTATAGTCTCCTTTGTCTTGGGAACGTGGAGCGTTATTATGTCCGATTCCTTCAGCAGGGTTTCAAGGTCGACAAGCTTCACACCAATCTTCTGCGCCCTTTCAGCTGGGATGTAGGGATCGTAGGCAATGACGTTCATTTCCAGAGCCTTGCATCTCTTTGCAACCTCGTATCCAACCCTTCCGAGGCCTATGACTCCGACTGTTTTTCCCCTAAGTTCTATTCCCTCGAATTTCTTCCTTTCCCATTTTCTTTCCCTCATCGAAAGGTATGCCTGTGGGATTCTTCTTGCAACCGCGAACATAAGTGCTATTGCGTGTTCTGCAGTCGAAACGGTATTCCCCCCAGGGGCGTTGACGACTATTATTCCCCGCTGTGTTGCGGCTTCGATGTCTATATTGTCAACCCCGATTCCGGCTCTTGCTATAATTTTCAGTCTATCTCCCTTCTCTATTATACTCCTGTCTACCCTTACTTGGCTTCTGACGATCAGGGCATCATAATTGTGGATTATTTTGAGGATATCATCCTTTTTAAGACCAATCTTTACATCTACCTGTAGCCCGTTATCTCTCATGAACTCAATCGCTTCCTCGCTGATCTGCTCTGCAACTAGCACTTTCATACATTAAGATGGGTTTGGGAATTTAAAAATTCGTCTCGTAAGGCGGAATTTTTAATTCAATGAAAATATATTAGATATTCTACATGCAATAATCTGGCCTTGAGTTGTAAACGATCTATGGTGAGTTGTCCGCAAATTTGCAAACTATTGCAAAGTTAAAAGCTCCTGATCTGCCATTTATCTCAGTTATAGCTTAAATATGCATTCTAGCCCCCTCTTCTATCTGACTTTTATAAGAACAGCTTTATGCTTTACTCCACCCAATCTTAAAAGATTTTCCTCCTTCTCCTTATCATTTCCTTCTACATTGATCTTCTTTCTCCTTGCTCCTTCCTTTCCAAGTTAAAGTAATAGGTTATAGATACTTCTTTTCATCTTCTTCGCTTCTCTTCTGGAATTTCTGAATATTTGTTAGATGATGTCCCCTTCTATTATCTTCGGACTCCATTCGCTTTTTCTTGCATTTTCAAAGACTTCTCTGAGTTTTTTATGCTTTCAACCTTTTTGAAGTTGCTTCTGAAAGATTTCCTCCTGAATTGATCTAAAAAACTTGTCGTGCTGCCTTTCGAGGTCTTCCTGTCGACGACAAAGAAAACAATTGGATTCTTTTTCCAGTATCGGTTTGCGATGAAGAACATCGTGTAAGTTCTTCCCGAGCCTTGCCAGTGCCAGATAGGGTCTTTGCTCTTTCCACCATTCAAGTGTTCCTCTATCCTTTCATTGCCTATCTCCGTATCTTTGAACTCCTTTTCCCTGTAAAATCCGGTTATTTGCAAACTTTCGGCATCTTTCGCTTAAGTCATAGAAATCTTCAAGTTTTTTGTTCATGGCCAAATTTTTTTAAGCTTTCTTTTTCAAATTCGGTTTTATAAATTTAAATACTATAAAAATCGTAAGCTTTTTGTAGAGTTTAGGATTAACATATTAGGGGTAAGGTCGGC
>CAYXCK010000021.1:2558-20004 GCA_964463575.1 uncultured archaeon | reverse complement strand
TTGCAAGTATGCCTAAAGCTTCCGCAGCCTTAAATCTAAGCAACTCGTCAGAGCTGTAAAGATACCCAAAGGCCTGTTTTGGCTTAACCTTTGCATATTCTCCGTTAAGCAATGGCTTGAGTATCTCATCGTTCAACCGCAATCGCAGATCCCTCCAGAATCAAATCACCGCCCCTGAAAACTCTAACTCTATAAAAGCCCACCCGTTTTCCTCTAACCTTTTCAGCTTCGGCAACGAGTATGTCTCCATTTTTCGCAGAAGCATAGAAATTCACTGATATGTGAGCCGCAACTCTTCTGGCATCAGTGTTCGCTGAAATAGCAAATGCGAAATCAGCGAGAGCCATAATTAAGCCCCCATGCGCTACACCGTGCATGTTCAGAAATTCTTCTTTAACAACAGCTCTAACTCTTGCATAGCCTTCCCTTATTTCTTCAACTTCACATCCAAGGAATTTTCTGAAGGGGTCCTCGAGTTCCATGCTATTTTTCCAGTAGCCAACTATTAAAATCTGCCGGGGGCGGGATTTGAACCCGCGACCTACGGATTATGAGTCCGTCGCCCCAACCAGCTAGGCTACCCCGGCAGACAAAGCTGCTCAACTCGAGTTCGAAATACGCTTGTGGATATCTGTTTTTGAGTTTTTAAGTCTTTCGTCACGCTGCAGTTGAGTATGGGCTTTTCAGTTGTGAGTTCCTCCATGGCCAAAGCCAGAGCTTTACAACTGAAAGCATCGCCTTTTAGGGCAGGAAGGAGGAAAGGTTTATCTGCCAACTCGGTGCCTTTCATCCCAGAGTCCACTTCATCCTCTTGATTCGCCGTGAACTATGGCTGAAGCGACAAGATGCGCTAGACGGAGGGTTTCAGGAATTTTCCCGTGAATAGTATTGATTTTCATTAATTTGAGAGCCTCTTCATAGCTCAAACCACAAAACTGGATGTATACTTCTCCAGCCTGCCTTATCTCCCCAGCTCTTCTCACAATTCTTAGCCTTTCTTCGTAGTCTTCAAAATTTTTCAATGCTTCTTCGAACTCTTCAACATTTGGCATTCTGTTCATAATTACTACAACTGGGATTCCAGTCTTTTCGTGAATT
Organism: uncultured archaeon; assembly: GCA_964463575.1. Lineage (GTDB taxonomy): Archaea > Halobacteriota > Archaeoglobi > Archaeoglobales > Archaeoglobaceae > WYZ-LMO2. The sequence continues at coordinate 18,906 of CAYXCK010000021.1, read as the reverse complement.
TCCTCAATGTCTGCAACATTAAATCCGCCAAAAGTTATGCCGTCTAGAAAAACAACTTTAAGCTGACGGTAAAATTTTGACCTTCTGAGCATTGATATTATTTTCTCAGTCGAGTCAAGTCCGTCGACTGCTATTTCTTCATACATGAAACCCTCAACTGTTTTTCCGCTCATAACGCAACAGACAAGACAACAGAAATCACCCAAGAAACTGTCATCTATTCCGGCGATCCTCCAGTTTTTCATAAGTTTTATTCAACGAGAAACTATTAAAGCTATGGATGCGGTAAGATTTATTCACGAAGTAGGTTCGCTCAAGCTAATCCCAAGATCGGGATGGCTGAAGTTGGGAATAAGAAATCCTGAAAGCGTCGCAGAGCATTGCTTTAGAACTGCAATAATAGCCTTTCTTCTTGCAAAAGATTTCGGAATCGAGAAAGCGCTAAAAGCAGCATTCTGCGCATTGATCCATGACCTGCACGAAGCAAGAACTACTGACCTGCACAAACTGGCCAAGAAATACGTGAGAGTTGATGAAGAAAAAGCCAAGAACGATCAACTGGATTTCGAAACCGAATTCTGCGATGATGTGGAAAAATTTGTAAGAGATGCAGATAAACTTGAACTCGCATTTCAGGCCGTAGAATACTCCGTTCTGAACGAATTTGCCATCGAATTTGCGGAGAATTTAGAATTCGAAACAGAAAAAGCTAAAAAAATATATGAAGAGTTGATGAAGAGAAGAGATCCAAGATGGTGGAGATGAAGTTCATTTGCGACAGAATGCTGGGAAAGCTAGCTACATGGCTCAGAATATCGGGTTACGACACACTATACATAGGCGATCTCAGGGTGGATGATGAGGATGAGTTCCTCCTCAAAAACTACCTTGACAGGGTACTGATAACAAAAGACAGGGATCTCTTCATAAAGTCCAAAAAACTGGGTAGAGAAGCATTTTTAGTAAAATCCAACGATGTTGCAGAACAAATGAAAGAACTGAAGACGCTTGGTGTGAAATTTCAAATAGTGATGGATAGATGTAGCGTTTGCAATACCCCGCTCAGAAAGCCCACCGAAGATGAGGCCCTCACAGCCCTGAAGGAGATGAATCTGGGAAAAGATATGCTCGAAAAATACGAACTATGGTTTTGCGAGAACTGCAAAAAGCTCTACTGGATGGGAGGTCACTGGGTAAACATGATCAGATTTCTTAGAAAAATAGAGTGAAGTATCTCGCCTACAGGCGAGCAGTCACGACTACATGCATTTTGTAAAGCCGCAGAATTTACACGTGGCGCATCCCTCGCCGTATTCAAGGATATTGCCGCATTCTGGGCAAACCCCGCCAATCATTTTGCTACCCTCTTCCTTCTCTTCTGCAAATTCTGTAAGGGGTTTTATCCCCTCTACCTCAAATCTTATCTTCCTGTATTCTCCCTTCAGCCATTTTTCCAAAACTTTCGCAACACCATCCGCGCAGCTCGTTATCACTTCTCCACTGTCAAAACCGATGCTAGGACACCTAATGCCTTTAAGTTGCTTTACAAGGACTTCTGGATTCACCCAACTTCTCAAGGCTACGCTCAGCAGTCTTCCGATGGCTTCTGTTTGTGATGCGGCGCATCCTCCACTCTTTCCGAGCTGTACAAAGACTTCAGCTATTCCCTCGTTGTCTTCGTTTATAGTAACATAAAGGGATCCGCATCCCGTCTTTGTTTCAATTGTCCTACCCACTGTAACCCTTGGCCTTGGTCGAGGTTCAATGAACTTTGCCGGTTTTCTCGGCTTCTCTTTTTCGGTCTTTTTGGTAACCAAAACCTGTTCTTCCCTGCTCCCATCCCTGTAAACAGTTATACCCTTGCATTTCAGTTCATAAGCCAGCATGAATGCCTTCTCAACGTCCGCTCTCGTTGCGGAATTGGGCAAGTTAATTGTTTTACTAACAGCATTGTCAGTAAACTTCTGAAAAGATGCTTGCATTCTTACATGCCATTCCGGAGCTATTTCCAAAGCAGTCTTAAAGACTCTCTTAATGTCTGCCGGTAAATCAAGATTTTGGATGCTTCCCGATTCTGCAACCTTTGCAATCAGTTCCTCGCTGTAAAGCCCTCTTTCTTTCAGGACTTTTTCGAATATCGGATTTACCTCAAAGAATTCTTCGCCGTCAAGAATATTTGTCCTCTTATATACAAGTGCAAAAACGGGTTCAATTCCGCTGCTGCAGTTTGCTATTATGCTTATAGTCCCAGTCGGCGCGATCGTTGTCGTTGTTGCATTCCTCATCTTTATTCCTCTCTTCTCCCAGACACTTCCCTTCCAGTTCGGAAAAACGCCTCTCTCCTCAGCCAAAGCTTGAGAAGCTTTGTGTGACTCCTCCTGGATAAACTTCATGACCTTCTCAGCCAATCGAATTGCTTCCTCGCTGTCGTAAGGTACGCCTAGCAGGAAAAGCGCATCAGCCCATCCCATTACCCCAAGGCCAATTTTCCTGTTGGCCTTAGTCATTTCCTCGATTTCCGGAATTGGATAATCGTTAACATCAATAACATTATCCAAAAACCTTGTCGCAATCCAGACAACTTCTTTCAATCTTTCCCAGTCAAAATCCTTGCCTCTCACGAATTTCGATAGGTTTATGCTTCCAAGATTACAAGATTCATAAGGTAGCAGAGGTTGCTCACCGCAGGGATTTGTTGCCTCAATTTCCCCGACGTGCGGTGTAGGGTTATGTCTGTTTATTTCATCTATAAAAACCAGCCCGGGTTCTCCGTTTCTCCAAGCCCCCTCAACAATCAGATTGAATATCTTTCTCGCAGAGATTTTTCTCACAACTTGTTTAGTCCTAGGATTTATCAGTTCGTATTCCTCGTCCTTCTTAACCGCCTCCATGAATCTATCGGTAACGGCAACACTTATGTTGAAATTCCTTAACACTCCCTCTTCCCACTTTGCCTTTATAAACTCCTCAATGTCCGGATGATCGCATCGCAGTATTCCCATGTTCGCCCCTCTTCTCTTCCCACCCTGTTTTATCTGCTCCGTCGCAGCATCGAAAATTTTCATGAAGCTTACAGGACCACTGGCAACTCCCATTGTTGATTTTACAATGTCCCCCTTTGGCCTCAGTCTAGAGAAACTGAATCCCGTTCCGCCACCACTCTTCTGAACTCTCGCCATATCCCATAAAGCCTTGAAAATGCCATCTATACTATCCTCAACCGGAATGACAAAACACGCTGAGAGCTGACCCAAAGGAGTTCCCGCGTTCATGAGGGTTGGGGAGTTTGGCATGAATTCCTGATTCCACATGATCTCAAAGAACTTCTTTGCCCAATATTTCGAATCTCCTCCATATCTTTCCTCTGCAAAAGCTATAGCATTTGCAACCCTCCAGAACATCTGCTCAAGAGTCTCGATTGGTTCACCTTTTTCGTTCTTCAGAAGATATCTCTTCTTTAGGACCGTTTCCGCAGTCTTTGTTAATATCATTTGATCACCAGAGAAAAGCCCATTACCTATCTTAAAAAATTTGTTCCTGATGTTTCAAGTACAGCTACTGAAAAATCTTTAAAATCTAGAACGGATTTAATCTATGCCCGTGGTTTGGCTTAGTGATGTTGACAAAAATGATGTTTCAGTAGTCGGGGGAAAAGCTGCAAGCCTTGGAGAATTAATGAGAATTGAAATCCCGGTCCCGGATGGATTTGTCGTTGATGCAAGAACCTTTAGAGATTTTATCAACAAAGCAAACCTGAAAGAAAAGATTTACCCCAAGCTCAGAAACTTGAACGTTGAGAATACCGAAGAACTTAACAGAGTTTCAGAAGAGATCAGAAAAATGATAGAAGAGGCGAAAATACCGGCAGAAATAGAAATGGAAATAAGAAAAGCTTACAGAGAACTGGGAAACGGCAAAGAAGTTTTTGTGGCAATAAGAAGTTCGGCAACGGCGGAAGATATGCCAGATGCAAGCTTTGCAGGGCAACAGGATACTTATCTCAATATTAAAGGGGAAGACCTAGTAGTTGAGAAAGTGAGGGCCTGCTGGGGCAGTCTTTTCACACCAAGGGCAATCTACTACAGAGTTCAGAAGGGGTACAGACACGAGGATGTCAGTATCGCTGTCATCGTACAAAAAATGGTGAACAGTGAAAAGAGCGGGGTGATGTTTACATCTCACCCCGTAACTGGTGAGAAGAAGTGCATAATAGAGGCAGTTTTTGGTCTTGGGGAAGCAATAGTTTCAGGTCTTGTAACTCCCGATACTTATGTTTATGATAGGAACTCGAGAAAGCTTGTAGAAGTCAAAGTTTCCGATAAGAAATTCATGATAGTCAGAAAAAACGGAAACGAGAAAGTCGAGCTAGGAGAAAAGGGCAAAGAGAGAGTTCTGAGCGACCGGGAAATTGAGAAACTTGTTAGCCTCGGAGAGCTAATAGAAGAACACTACGGAAAACCACAAGACATAGAATGGGCAATAGAGAATGGAGAGATTTACATAGTCCAATCAAGACCTATAACAACGATAAGGGAAACAGAAGAGAGAGAAGAGATTATAGAAGAAGGAAAAATACTGCTTAAAGGACTTGGAGCGTCTCCGGGAGTTGCTAGTGGTCATGTCAAGATAGTGAAGGAAACAAAGGATATAACAAAGGTCGAACAAGGCGACATTCTTGTTGCCGTTATGACAACTCCGGATATGGTTCCAGCAATGAAAAGGGCTTCGGCAATTGTCACAGACGAGGGCGGAATGACTTGTCACGCTGCGATAGTCTCAAGAGAGCTTGGAGTTCCAGCAGTAGTTGGAACGAAGAATGCCACTAAAGTCCTGAAAGACGGCATGCTCGTAACTGTCGACGGTGAGAAAGGAGTAGTTTACCTAGGAAGGCTCGAAACAAAGGCTGAAAAAGAGGAGCCTAAATTCGTGAGCGCCCCTATAATAACTGCCACCGAGATAAAGGTGAACTTATCATTACCCGATATGGCCGAAAAAGTTGCAAAGGAGACAAGAGCGGATGGAGTCGGGCTCTTTAGAATTGAGCACATGATCCTTTCACTGGAGAAGCATCCCATGAAATACATAAGGGACGGAGAGATCGAGAAATACATTGATCTTATCTACAACGAAATGAAAAAAGTCGTAAAAGCTTTCTATCCAAAACCGGTTTGGATAAGAACTCTTGACGCACCGACCGATGAGTTCAGGGCAATGGAAGGTGGAGAGAACGAACCAATAGAGGCCAATCCGATGCTGGGATTCAGGGGTATTAGAAGGGATTTAGCCGAGGAAATGCATTTTAGGGCCGAACTGAGAGCTATAAAGAAGTTAATAGATGAAGGCTATAAAAACATTGGAATAATGCTCCCGCTTGTTGTTATACCAGAAGAGATTAGAAAAGCGAGGAAAATTGCCGAAGAAGAGGGGATTCCATTGGAAGAAATAGAATTCGGAATAATGGTCGAGACTCCGGCCGCTGCTCTAATAATCGAGGATCTAATAAAAGAGGGTATAGATTTTATAAGTCTCGGAACAAACGACTTAACTCAGTACACTCTTGCCGTGGACAGAAACAACGAGAACGTTGCATATTTGTACGATGAAATGCATCCGGCCGTAATGAAACTCATAGAAAGGACGATAAAGATATGCAAAGAACATGGAGTAAAAACATCGATCTGCGGACAGGCGGGGAGTTATCCGAAGGTTGTAGAAAAGCTAGTTGAAATGGGAATTGACAGCATATCTGCAAATCCAGACATGGTAAACAAAATAAGAGAAGTCGTAGCTAGAGTGGAGCAGAGAATGATCCTAGAAAAGTTAAGAAAGCTCAGCCAAATGCCAAAATAATAAATGCAACAACCAGATCGCCAAAAAAGATGGCAACAAAAAATCCGAATGTTATGAAGACTATGAAAGGCAATGCAGGCGTCACCCAAACCTTTTCTATTCCCGCCTTTTTTAGTCTTAATATTTTCCCCCTATCACTTTCAACAGCCCTTCTAACCCTTCTAAGCTTTCCATTTTCGTCGACAAATTCGAAAAGGTTGTGAAATCCGATTTTTTCAACAGGAATTCTGTAGCCAGCAACATAGTAAATCGGATGCCTAAAAAAACCTTTGAAACCTTCAGTTACCAGATTCCTGAAGAGTATTGCCACCACAATAAATGGGGCAAAAATAACCGAATTTGCTAAAACTGAGAACGAAAAAACCCCTATACCGCGGTTAAGCAAAAAGGGACTCAATTCCGGATAAAAAGGGAAGGCAATCGAAAGACACATCAGAGCTTTTGCATCGGCACCACCCCAAGCATTCATCGCGTAAAGCAGATAGGAAAGAAGAATCATGAAAGTCGCGCCTATTGCGTAGGAAATGAGTGAAATTGGATAATTCAAGGATTGATAAACCTGATAAGCTAGAAGCGGGAAAATGGAGATCAGCATCGCTTTCCAGACCTTATTCGGTACGGTTCTGGTTTTTATGTCCAAATAGCATGCATAAAGCAAAAAAATCGAAACTAGTAGAATCTTCAAAATTTCAGCGATCTCTGTATAATTCATAAAGATCGGAAAGAATTGCACTTGCAGTTTCGTATTTCCCTGCTCCCCTGCCCGCAACGAAAATTTCTCCAGCCGTATCTGTGTGTATCATAAGTGCGTTCAGGGTGCCTTTTATGGCCAGAAGGCTGTTCAACTTCACAAGCCTAGGAGATACCCTCAAACTCTTTTTGCTAGCCTCTGCAATAAGTCTTATCGTATATCCCTTTTGCATAGCAACTTTAAACGCTTGAGGAGTAATCTTCGTTATACCTTCCCTCTTCACATCCTCAAACTTCGCCGGATAGCCAATCGTGTTCGCGAGAATTACAAGCTTAATAGCGGCATCTATTCCCTCAACATCTGCCGTCGGATTGGCCTCAGCTATACCCATCTCCTGCGCCTCGCTCAGAACCTGATTATAGGGCAAACCTTCTTCTTCCATTCTAGTGAGAATGTAATTGCATGTTCCGTTCAGAATCCCTTTAAGACTTCTTATCTCGCAAAAAGCCAGATAACTGTTGAGGAGCTTTATAACTGGCATCGCTCCGCCTACCGTTGCCTCGTAAAGAAGCTTTACGTTTTTTCTTTCGGCAAGCCTTAAAAGATCCATTAGAGCTACTGCAATGCTCTTGTTACTCGTTATTACACTGGCCCCTCTTTTAAGAGCGACTTTCATGTAAGCTATTCCTTCCTCATCCAGCCTTGTAGTCGTTACCTCTATCATTACATCGTAATCTTCGTTTTCTGCAATCTCCATTGCACTCTTTTTCTCCGGCAGTCCACCTTTTTTTCTGTGCTCTATAGCTTCCTCAAGCCTAAATTCTCCAGTCATCGCTCCAGTAAGATCCGCAACTGCAACAACCTTAAAACGCCCTATTTTCTTCTCTATTTCATCTCTCTTCCTAGCCAAAAGCTCCGCAACTCCCTGGCCAACTGTCCCAAAACCGATGATCGCAATTTTGATCATATCTCATTAACAGGCTCAATGACCATTATTCCCTTCTCCTTACATATCTCTCTAACCCTCTCCAGAGCTCTTTCAAGAGCTTCATCGCTTTTCGCGCTAATCGTCATCATTGCAGTTGATGGCTGGTTAATCTCTGGCATGGTAGCGTTTAATTCCACGCATTCTGCTTCGCTGCTGTCTATTCTCCTTATCGTATCGCTTAAATCCGTGTGAATTATGTGGCCTATTAGAAGCAGAGAAACGGTTGCTGTCCTTATTTTTCCAAACGCTCTAACAACCACTTCCTTTTGAAGTTCTTCAAATATTCTCTCAGCTTTTTTTGGGTCGGCAGTAAAAGATATTTCAACCGGAACCCTGCTCAAGGGGGTCTTTTTTCCTCTCTGATGCACTATTCCAACTATGTTTCCACCATTCCTTGCAATTGGCTCTAAAACCTTCAATAACTGCCCGGGTTTGTCTTCAAGCTCCACAACAAGCGTAAAGAGCTCACTCATAGATTGGTACACCTTCTGTCTGTGTTACTTTCTCGAACTCCTCCATCAATCTCTTAGTTATTTTCCCTGGCTTTCCATCCCCTATTTTTCTTCCATCCACTTCGACTATTGGGGCTATTTCGGCTGCAGTTCCGGTTACAAAAACCTCATCGGCAGTATATAGATCATATAGGCTCAAATTTCGCTCTGCAAACGGTATTCCAAGCTTTTTAATAATCTCTATAACTACCTCCCTCGTTATACCTAGAAGGCTGTTTATCGTCGGAGGTGTCAGAATTGTCCCGTTCTTTACTATAAATATGTTGTCACCGCTCCCCTCCGAGATGAATCCGAGCTTGTCGAGAAATATTGCCTCATCTCCCCCCTTTGCATTTGCCTCAATCTTTGCGAGGATGTTATTGAGATAATTCAGCGACTTTATGTTGGGGGGCAAAGCGTCGTATGGGTTTCTTCTCACAGCGACTGTTACCGCCTTCAACCCGCGTTCATAAAGATCTCCATATAACTTCCCCCAAGGCCTTGCTATAACTATTATTGTCGGCTTTTTGCATTTCCTCGGATCCAAGCCAAGATCTCCAACTCCACGGGTTACAATTGGTCTGATATAGGCATCGCGGAGTTTATTTATTCTCAAAGTCTCCAATATTATTTTCTCGAATTCCTCCTTAGTTATCGGAATCTGGAGATCAATAGCCTTTGCAGAATCATATAGCCTGTTCATATGTTCTCTAAGCCTGAAAACTCTCCCGTTGTAAGCTCTTATCCCTTCAAAAACGCCATCTCCGTACAGAAATCCGTGATCGAAGATGCTTATTTTTGCTTCCTCTTCTGGCACAAACTTCCCATCCAAATATACCAGCAAACCCATCGCACTCAAGTAACTCTCAGCTTAAAAATAGTTTCTATTAATTTTTAGTAGGGTTTAGTAGGGATTAAAAAAGGTATTTGATTCAGATGCTATAAAGCTAAATAAAGCTAAAGTGCCATAGCGTAGCCATGAAATTTGTGAAGAATACAGAATTGCCGTCGTTTTGAATTCAGAGATTCCAAATACCATATTCCACTATTCACAATTTAAGATTTTTAGCCTTCAGCAATAGTTTTATAAAAAGATATAAGTCGTTTTAGAATTTCGTGAAGGTGATAGTATGCTAGCGTTGGGCGACTTTGTTAGAATAAGCTACACAGCAAAACTCGAAGATGGGAAAGTGATCGACACCACGGACCCAGAGATAGCAAAAAAGGAGGGGATATTCAACGAAAATGCCAGATACGGTGACATATACGCCGTTCTAGGAGAAGGACACGTCCTGAAGGGACTTGAAGAGGACATAATAGGAAAGGGGGTCGGTTACAAAGGCGTTGTTGTTGTACCACCAGAAAAGGGCTTTGGTAACTACGATGCAAGCAAAAAAGATTCATTTAGCATAACAAGGTTTAGGGAGAAGCCACAGGTCGGACAGAGGGTGAGGGTGGGGGACAAAGTAGGGACTGTTGAAAGAATAGTAGGCAGAAGAGTTATAGTGGACTTCAATCATCCGCTGGCTGGGAAAAAGATTACCTTCGAATACGAGATAAAAGAGAAGCTCGAAAAAGTTGATGATAAGCTAAAAGCCCTCTTTGTGATTCACACGGGAATAGATGTCAAAAAAGTTGTTCTCGAGAACGATAGAGCGATTGTAGAAGTCCCAACTGATGCCTATCTCAATCAGATATTCCTAATCGGAAGGTACAGGGTTATAAGAGATGCTTTCAAACATCTGAATCTCAAGGAAATAGACATAGTAGAGAGATTCGAAAAAGGAGAAGTTGCTAAAGCCGTCGAAGAGGCGAAAAAAGAAGTGACCGAGCAAAGCTCCTCTCCAGAGAATACTCAAGCAAAAAGTTAAACCACTACACTGTGCAAAATTTCTACGATGTCCATAACCTTTATCTCAGTTTTTTTGACTTTTGAAGCGTCTTCAAGCATAATTAAACAAAATGGGCACGAAGTTATCAGATATTTAGCACCGGTGAGAGAGGATTCGCGGATTCTCTCCAACGATGGTTTCCAGGAGAAATTTCTCAATATCCCTCCGCTTCCACCGCCGCAACACAGGGATAACTCTCCACTTCTCTGCATTTCGACGAATTCTATTCCAGGAATCGAATTTATCAGTTCCCTTGGCTCAGAGATTATCCTATTATGGCGCGAAAGATAACAAGGGTCGTGATACGTAACTCTGGCTTCAAAAACCTTCTTAAACTTCAGCTCCGCCTTTTTTATCTTCTCAAGAAGTATTTCGGAGATATGATATACATTTAAACCATAGTAATTTCTGAAGGCATTGTAGCAGTGGGGAGAAATTGTTATAACCTTATCCACTCCAAGGCTCCGGAATTTTTCCATGTTCTTTTCTTTTAGATCCTCAAAAAGTCCGCTTTCCCCGATTGCTCGAACGTCGTTTCCACAGCAAAATTCCGTTTCCAAAACTGCAAAATCAACATTTGCAAGCTTGAGCAACTCTATCGCTTTGTTTGCAACTGATTGTATTCTCGGATCGTAGACAGAACAACCCAGAAAAAGTAAAAATTCGAATTCCCCTCTTTTCGCAATTTTAGCATCAAATTTGGGTTTCTTGAGCGGACCAAAGGGATTCGAAAACTTCTGAATATTCTCCAGCATTTTTTTAAGCTCCACGGGGATATAACCCTTCTCTAATTGCGAAGCTCTTGCTTCGTTTATCTTTTCAACAAGTTTTATCCCCCTTGGACATCTTTCTTGGCAGATCAAACAATTTGTGCAGTTCCAGAGTTCCTCGCTCCAGAAATTTTCCCCATTAAGAAAGTGCGCTAAAACTCTCCTCAAATTCATGTTGTATCTCATGCTGCATGAAGATGAACAGACGCCGCACTGAATGCAGGTGGAGAGCATGCTAGATCTTTGAGAATACTCCCTTCTTTTTCATAAGTCTCCTGCTACCACAAAAAGGACAGTAAAGATTTGGAATATGCAGCGGCGCCGAATAACTTGTTGTTCTCTTCACCTCAAGATCGAATTCTGAACCGCATCTTGCGCAGTAAATGTCCTCTATTCGAGTCATGAAAAAAGTTATGTATAGACAATAAATCTTTTTTCAATTTCTGCTGAAAGGAAAAATACTGCAAAGGAGAAGATTAACACCCACACAGGTATTGGAATTCCAAGTGTTAGCTTTGTGTAGTATAGAAAAATGGCTATCGAAAATCCAGTTATCAGGGTAACACTCGCAGAAAATTCCCTCCCAAAATTCCAGTGAAAGATCCCCAGTATTAGTGGTAGCTGGCAGAGCAAGATCGTTGAGCTCATAACTGCAAGATCGACAATATAGGCTGGTCTCTGGATCGCGAATACCGCAATTGCGACAGTTGTGAGAACCACAAGTATCCTTCCGGCGATAACACTTCTGTTATTCAGCAGATCTCTGGTGAACATCGATGAAAGAGACAGAACGATCGAGTTCGCGGTGGTTATAGCTGCTGCAAATATGCTAAGAGCCACAAGAACGCTGAGCCAAGAAGGTAAAAGTTCTAGGAATTTTGGCATTACCAGATCCCTATCGGATATCCTAGGGAAAACTCCGTACTCGGTTAGAAGCCTCAATTGTAGGCCGATAAAGGTAACAAGAACTGTGTAAAACAATCCATAGAATCCAAAAAGAACGACCATTCTTTTCAGGCTTTGGATATCCCTCGGTATAAAGATTCTCTGGACAACCTGCGGGTTTGTTAGGGCAAAAAAGAACCAGGGAAGTGTGTAAGCAATAAATACGTCATATCTCCAAAAGCTGTTTGGAACATAGAGTAATTCGCCAAGCTTGGAAAAATCCCGATCTGGCAGCATTTGGAAAGCATAAAAAGTTGGAAGAATTGCCATAAACATCATAAAAACTCCAGAAATTGCATCAGTCCAAGCAACGCTTCTCATTCCACCTAGAAATGCCCACAGAGCTGTTATTATGGCTGAAAAAATGATTCCATTCGTAAAACCTATTTCTCTACTGAGCAATAAGGAGACACCTACGAATTGAAGAGAGGTATAGGGTATCAATGCCAAAGCAACAACGACTGCTAAAACCTTCGCAATCCTAGGACCATATCTGACGGCAAACAGATCTCCCGGAGTAACCAAGCCTTTTTCCTTACTCATCTCCCATATTTTTGGGGCATAATAGGAAAGAAGCATTAAAGTTCCTACAAGATAAAAAAGCTCAAATCCCAGTGCTCCTACTCCTGAAAGATACGTCAAGCCCACCAATCCAATCATCATGAAGGCAGAATACGTTGTTACAGCATAAGTTAAGGCAGAAATTATCCCCCCGACTCTTCTACCAGCTATAAAATATTCCTCATCGGTAGAGATCCTTTTCGTCGCGAAAAAAGCTATAGCTGTCCCAATTATCAGATAGAGTATCAGGGCGTAAATAAACATCTCACCACCTCCTCAAAGCTATAAAGATTAAGTATGCAGCAGAAACTAAAGTCCAGTAAATGTATGCTGTCAAATTCGCACTTTTCATTGCAATAAACGGTACACACATGGCTGTTATAACAACTAAAGCTTCAAACAATCTCATCGAACAACTGTTCGATAACTAGAATTTAAAAAATTTTCGATTTCGATACGAGTGCCAAAACACGAAGCTGTTATTTAACTGCTAATTGTCTGACTTTAGCTGGATGTCTCGAAAAAGCTAACAAAAAGTCTTGCAATTTATGGAGAGAATTGAAAAGATGGCCCAAAATCATCTAAAAACAAAGCAAGCTATACCGAAAAACATAAGTTCAGCCAATTAGGATGATTCTACATGAGAATAACGTGGCTGGGTCATGCTTGCTTTTTGCTTGAGGGGAGTAAAAGAATCCTAATAGACCCATTTCTTACCGGAAACCCTCTAGCTCCTGTAAAGCCAGGTGATGTTAAAACAGATCTGATCCTAGTCACACATGGCCATGGAGACCATTTAGGTGATACTGTTGAGATTGCAAGGAAAAATAATGCCATTGTTGTCTGCATTCATGAGTTATCAAGAATTCTTGTAAAGAGAGATGTGGAAGTTCTTGGCATGAACATAGGCGGCTCAGCATACTCAATGGGTGTTAAGATAACGATGGTTCCGGCTCTTCATTCGGCAGACTTCGAAGATGAAAGTGGAGAAATAATTAGCTCAGGCTCACCGGTGGGATTCGTAGTCGAAATGGATGGGATAAAAGTATACCATACCGGAGATACCGGCCTTTTCTCTGACATGAAGCTTATAGGAGAGCTCTATGAACCCGATATAATGCTGGTACCAATTGGGGATCTATACACAATGGGAATAAAAGAAGCAGTAAAGGCCGTTGAATTCGTTAGACCAAAAGTTGCGATTCCAATGCACTACAATACATTCCCGCCGATTGAGAAGAATCCAGAAGACTTCAAACAAGAGGCAGAAAAGTTCTGCAGAGTTATCATCTTAAAGCCGGGAGAGAGCTATGAATATAGACCTTAATATTTCAGAATTTGAAGAGTGGCTAAGGAGCCGCGGATATGATAAAATGATGGGAGAACAGAATTTTAGAGCATTTCTAAGCCTTGGATTTGCAACTCTTCTTTTTTCAAACAGCAATTTGCTCATCAGCTTCTTGTTACACATTTTGAAAGTCCAAGGAGAAAGAGAGAGAGTCAGATTTGAGATAGCAAAGAAAATAAAGGCAATTTCAGCTACAAAAGAAAAAATAACAATAGAAATCTAAGGAAATTAGAAGGGTTTCTGGATCGTTGCATCGGGAAATACTGCCACCTTCTTATCTCCAGCTTCTATTTCCTCCAAAACTTCATCCCAGCTCTTCACTTTTATAGCCCTTTCATTGAGAACTTCAAAACCGGGCTGCCTTTCGTGGAATTGAGAGAGAAAGATTATTTTACCAGCTCTCTTCAAAATCTCAGGAGGAGGGAGGTATAATGTACCGCCTCTTCTCTTTATCCCCCACCTACCGTGCAGAAAATGCGTTATTTGTCCCCACCTCGAGTTAGAGATTAAAACAAACGTTCCTCCTTCCTTAAGACACATTGCTGTCCAACATGCCAGCGTGGCTTCGTTAGCCTTAGAATAAGCATTTGCAACAACTACGTCAAAGTTAAAATCAACCGGAGTTGCGTAGTGCTCTTTAGCAACATCAACGCCTTTTCTGTGTGCCTCGACAAAATGTCCAGCAAAAACATGAGTTGAATCTCTTCTAAGATTTACTAAAACATTCACTATAAAGTCCAAGTTCACCGCGCTTGCAAACTCTTCGGCGTCTTTTCTCTGAATGTTTTCTTCCACTCTGCCATATGCCATCTGACAACTCGGATGAACTTCCCTGAACTTCATCGCATACCCCCATCCAGCGAGGATTCCATGATTATAAATTATGCTTCTCATACCAGCAACTCCGGGAAGGATTATCTTAGCTCCGCCACCATCCCATACTGCGGATGTGAGAGTATACAACCAATCGCTATTTTTAACGGATAACTCATAACCTCTGCATTTACTTCTATTGGCGTACCGTAGCTGGTCTCCCCCAGATACTGAAGATTTTCGTAGGGATTATGATTGAAAACAGGATAGTTTTCCACTATTTCCTCCCCAAGTTTTTTTACAAAGTCCTCGTGGCTGAAAGTTCCGTGAGCACCATTTGCGCAAATAAAAGTTACATCATCAAGCCTTATCTCTTCAAGAATGGCTTCTGCTATTTCTCCAGCCTTTGTTGGCCTTGTTAAGTCGTCGAAGATTATAACTGCCGACTCTTTTCCCTTCGCGAGCTCATTTAGAGGTTTAGATTTTACCGGATTTCTTAAAGCTCTAATTATCTCATCTTTGCCAATCTTTGGACACTTCTCACCATTCATTCTAAAAACTCTGACCTCCCAGCTCTCTGGGAATTCAAGCGTAATGCTTTCATCCCCGTACCATGGATTACTGGGTACTTTAATCTCCATTATGGAATGCCTAGCTTTCTGAATAAATTTCTTGCTGCTACAACCAAAGGATCCCAGACCCGCGATACGGGGGGATAGTACGGAAAGTCAGTAAAGAAGAGATCCCTAACATTTGCACCCCTGTAAAGAAGGGCTGAAGCAGCATAAATTCTCATCGCAACGCCTTTTCCGACTGCCTGAATCCCCAGCAGTTTTCCGCTTCTGTCAGCAACAGCTTTTAGATGCACCAAGCCGTTAATGAAATATCTTGCATTTGATTTTGTTGTTACAAAAGCTGAAACCACTTCGTACCCTTCCCTTATCGCCTCGTGTTCACTCAAACCGACTTTTCCTATTTCAAGCTCATAAAAGCTAGTTATCTGGCTTTTTAGAGATCCAGGATAATGAAGCTCGTAACCAGCCATGTTCACCCCGGCTACATAACCCATCTTATTTGCCGGAGCAGCGAGGGGAATCCAGTCAGATTTACCTGTCACAACGTTTATCGATTCCGCACAATCTCCAGCAGCATAAACGTTTTCCCGACTAGTTTCCATCTTGCTGTTGGTTTTTATTGCCCCGCTTTTTCCGAGTTCGACAAAATTTCTTGCGATTTCGGTATTCGGATGCACTCCAACTGCCACTATCGCCATGTCGCACCTGTAATCAGCTTTGTTGGTGATCACTTTTTCTATTTTGTCTTTGCCTTCAAATGCGACAACTCTCTCTCCAAGCCTCAAATTTACGAACTTCTCCATTTCTGCCTTTAAAACCGCAGCAATTTCAGCATCGTATTCTGGAAGAGGCCTTTCAGCCATCTCTATCACGGTAACCTTTTTCCCAAGCCTATTCATCGCTTCAGCCATTTCAACCCCAATATAGCCCGAACCTATTATCACTACATTCTCGGCCTTTAAAGCCCATTTTTTCACTTTCTCAGCATTCATTATATCGTTTACACACAAAACTCCTTCAAGCTCCTCGTATTTTACATTTAACCTTTTTGCTCTTGATCCAGTTGCAAAAAGAAGCTTATCCCATTCATACTTTCTCTCCCTACCATTCTCCTCGGCTACCAGATAACCATCGCCGACCTCTATGACTCTCGCATTGGTGTGAACATCAATTCCCCTTTCGCTTCTGAAATACGCAACATCGTATGTGCACAGTTCCTCAAAATATTCCACAATTCCGGAAACATAAAAGGGAATTCCACATGGCGCATGACTTACAAAATTGGTTCTCTCAAAGACCATTACATTCCAATCTGGCCTTAAAGCCTTAACCCGAGAAGCAGCAGTCATTCCAGCAGCCCCACCGCCTATTATAGCAATGTTCACAAAGTTCAATTTTAAACCATTTATTTAAAATTTTCTGTA
>CAYXCK010000021.1:0-2458 GCA_964463575.1 uncultured archaeon | reverse complement strand
TTCTCTTTATTTCTTGTCCAAAGTTGTGTGCAGCTTCAATCGGAACGGGTAATTTTTTCCCCATGCACATCTTTACTATTTCTAGCGCAGTTTTTGGGGAGATGTAACTGCCTGGCGAAATGTAGATTTCACTACCCTTCCACCTTAAACAGAATCCGATGAGCTCATTAAAACTTCTCAATTCTCTAATCTCTCCCTCCCCTACTACATCTCCAAAAAGCTTTCTTTTAGTAATACCGATTGTGGGTGTATCTGTTTTTATCGCTATATACGTAGCCAATCCGCATCTCCTCGGATGAGCTATTCCGCTTCCGTCCACAATTATCACCGTTCTATCTTCAATAAGATTTCTTACTGCCTTAACCGCGGGTTCTCCTTCCCGAAACATCAGGAAGGTTGGAATGTAAGGGAATGTAACTTCATCCACCGAGAAAGTCCTTTCAAGTTCTCTCAACAAAGGGAATTCAAATTTTACGGCACAAGATATTACACTATTCTTCAGAAAAGTTTGATCGACTCCGATTAGAAATTTAACTTCTTCTATCCTGTATCTGTCCCTAAGATCAACCTTTTCCGCAATTTTCAACTGTTCCTTTTTCAATTCCTCCAGATTCATCTGAAGCACTTCCAGAATCTCGAATGAACTCTCTTTACCTCTTCTATGTTTGCTTTCAGCTTTTCGATTGCTGCTGGCTTCCTCCTCCAGATTAGTTCAGCCAAATAAGTTTCAGGTTCCCTTATTGCCGATATATCAAAACCTGCCATTGCCGAGATTATTCCGAGGTTCGTATATGGCAATGCTGCCTCAACGCTATATCCTCCTTCCAAAACGGCAACCACTCTACCCTCGCATATTTCTTCAGCCAAGTTGACGCACCACCTTACCATCTCCGCATAACCTCTTGCAGTTAGCGCTAAACCTGTAAGTTGGTCGGTAAAATGACAATCCTGGCCAGCAGAAATTGCTATGAACTCTGGTTCAAATTCCAGAGATATTGGTTCTATTATTTCATCTATTACCAACTTGTAACCCTCATCTCCAGTTCCAGGCGGTAAAGGAATGTTGACAGTAAAGCCAAGCCCTTCCCCCTCCCCACATTCATGGGGATAACCCGTGCCCGGGTAAAGAGGGACTTGATGCGTTGATATGAATAGAACCCTGTTGTCCCTGTAGAATATTTCCTGTGTCCCATCCCCATGATGAGCATCCCAGTCTAGGATTAGGATTCTCTTCAATCCCCTCTTCAGCAACCACTTCACCATTATGGCTATGTTGTTAAGATAGCAGAAGCCCGCACCTATGTAGGATTTTGCATGATGCCCAGGAGGGCGAACCATAGCAAATGCGTTGTCAACTTCACCCTCAATTACAGCCTTGCCTGCCCTTATAGCTCCACCGGCTGCAAGCAAAGCTCTTTCAAAAACTCCGACAGGAATGTTTGTATCAAGATCTATTAACCCTCCCTTTTTGCTTTCTTCTCTTAGAAATTCCACGTATTCTCTTGTGTGAACCTCCAAGACGTCTTCCAAACTTGCCGTCTCTGGAATTATCAGCTTAATATCCGGTGAATCCAGAATTCCTTCTTCTTTCAATTGATCTATAGTGTAGGCGAGCCTCTCCTTTCTTTCTGGATGGGTCGGGCTCTGTTCGTGCTCGAGATATTCTGGATGAAATATTATGCCAGTTACCACGATTCAAGTTTGTCAGGATATATTAAAGATTTCCCAAAGCAAAGCTATATATAAAGCTGAAAAAACTGCATTCATGAAAAAATCAATTGGAGTTCTTCTGCTCGGATTCCTAGTAGGCATTGTAGTGGGATCCGGTATCTCAACAGTAGTATTTTTGAATTTAGGACCAAAAGCTTCTAGCGATGAAAAAGAATTTTCAAAAAACTTGGATAAAGCTTTGCAGGAGATAAACAGGAGAATCCAGATAAATTATCCAGGGGTGAGTGCAAAAGTTAAAAATTACACCACAGCAGGGGAGTTTTACATAGTTAACATTGAATTTTATGACAGAAATGGCACGATATCGGTGGATAAATACTACATTTCCAAGGACGGAAAATTGATCGTTCCAGCAAATTACATGATTTCCCTGGAAAAAGTTCATGTGAGCGAAGATGATGATCCGTGGATTGGTGCAAAAGATGCCAGAGTTGTGATTGTCGAATTTTCAGACTACGCATGTCCTTACTGCGCAAAATTCGCCCTCGAGGTTGAAAAGAAGATAATTGAAAACTATAAAGATGCTGTGAAGCTTGTGTTCAGGGATTTTCCAGTTCATGGCGAGATTTCCTATAAAGCTGCTGAGGCTGCAAATTGTGCCAGAGAGCAGGGAAAGTTCTGGGAATATCACTATTTGCTCTTCGAAAGGCAGAATGAATGGTACAATAACGCATCAAAGTTCTTAAGCTATGCTGGAGAGCTGGGTCTGGATCTAGAAAAGTTCAGA
>CAYXCK010000020.1:0-20331 GCA_964463575.1 uncultured archaeon | reverse complement strand
AAAATTATGGGATGTATCTTCTGCGGAAAAAGTGCTCCCTCGAAATTTCTCCAGGTATGTGTTGAATGTGCAAGATCTGAAAGAGCGTTTGAAGTAGCTGAAAAACTTCATCCAAAAAAAGGTGGCATTGTTAAAACTTGCAAGCTTTGTGCAAATGAATGTAAGGGTATCGCTCTATGTGGAAAGCCTATTTATGGGAATTTGATCTATTACGAAGACCCCTTGCCGACAAATTGTTGCAACTCTTGGTTTTGTAAGGGGAGCAGCATGTTTGGAACAAATCTGGCTGTATTTTATTATGGCTGTAATTTTGATTGCCTCTTCTGTCAAAATTGGAGCCATAAGAAGGTTAATAGGAACTTTGTAACTCTTGAAGAACTTTTGAAGGCCGTTGAAGCAGAGAGGGTGAAATGTATATGCCACTTCGGAGGCTCTCCCGAACCACAGTTGCCTTTTGCTTTAAGATTTAGCAGAGAAGCTTTAAAAAGAAGGGAAGATTTGATGATCTGTTGGGAGTGGAACGGGGCAGGAAATACTTCTCTGGCTATAAAGGCCGCGGAGTTAAGTTCAATATCCGGTGGAACGGTCAAATTCGATTTAAAAGCTTGGAGTGAACCCTTACATGTTTTGTTAACTGGAAGGGGGAGTGAAAGAGTTAGAAAGAACTTTGAAAAAATTGGGGAAAAGTTTCCAGAAGTTCTTTCTGCCACTACTTTGCTGGTTCCATATTATGTTGATGAGAAAGAGGTTGAAGGAATTGCAGGTTTTATAGCTTCTGTGAGTGAAGATATACCCTACAGCCTTTTAGTTTTTCATCCCGATTACCTTTTAAGAGATTTACCTGTAACACCTAGAGATCAAGTATTAAAGTGTTACAAAGCCGCAAAGAAATGGTTGAGGAATGTCAACCTTGGTAATTTACATCTTTTAGGTTCTTTATGAGTTTCAGTATGCCTTCAAAGGAATACTCATCTGGGATTAAAGGATTTAAGCCTCTTTCTTTTAAAAATTCTGCAGTAGGTTTTCCAATAGCAATTATTATCTTTTCTTTTAGCTCTCTGATACACTTATCGTCACATTTCTCAAGAAAACTTTCCGCAATGGTTTTGCTTGAGAAAACTATTATATCGTAGTAGCCTTGAGAGACTTTTTCTATTTCTTTTCTCTGTTCTTCTCCGTCGATTTTTAAAATTTCATATGCATGAACCTCTTTATAATCTGCAAAACTGGCAATCTTTCTCAGTTCATCCCCACCTTTATCGCTTCTAATCGCAACGACTTTTTTACCTCTCATAATATCTGCAAATTCCTTTACAAGTGTCTCAGAGTCAAACTTGCTTGGAATCATCACATCGTAACCAGCATTGGTCAGAACTTCCGCGGTTTTTTTCCCTATAGCAATTATCCTATTTAGTTTTATTCCCCTCTCTACGATAATTTTAGCTGAATTTTGACTGGTAACAATTGCTATATCATGATCGGGAACTTTGAAATTTTTTCTCTCTATTTTCACAAAAGCGCAACCATACGCCTCAATGCCCTCCTTTCTAAAAGCTTCAACTGTTTCGTCAATTAATTCTTTAGGACGAAGTATCAATACTCTCATAATAGTCTTTTAGAAACGGATATTTTTCTCTTACACGCTGAACTTCGGTTAAATCGACATTGCTCATAAGGATTTCTTGATAAGTTCCACCTTCAACTAGAACCTTACCTTCTGGATCGATGAGCATCGAGCTTCCGCCATAATCCAAGTCACCTTCAACGCAATTAACTCCAGCCACAAAAACTTGGTTCTCTATAGCCCTCGCTCTAATTAATGTTTTCCAGTGCTCTATTCTCTCTTTTGGAAATTCTGCGGGAACAACAATAATCTCTGCCCCTTTTTTCACGAGCTTTCTTGCCAGCTCTGGAAATCTTATTTCGTAGCATATAAGTATTCCTATTTTACCAACTGGTGTTTCAAAGACTTCAAAACCCTTTCCAGGAGAAAAAATTTCTCTCTCTTTTGTTAGAGGGAACAATAGATTTTTTCTGTAAATCCCCACAATCTCTCCTTTATGTATCAAAACTGCAGAATTGTACAGTTTATCACTTTTTTCAGCGACACCTGCTATGATTATTATTTCTTTATCTT
Organism: uncultured archaeon; assembly: GCA_964463575.1. GTDB lineage: Archaea > Halobacteriota > Archaeoglobi > Archaeoglobales > Archaeoglobaceae > WYZ-LMO2. The sequence goes on along the minus strand of CAYXCK010000020.1, from coordinate 18,194 downwards.
TTGATAGCTTGAGAACTAGGTCCAATTCTTCCTCCAGTACTTTAACTGAGCGGAGGTTGCTCTTGTAAAATCCGGTTGTGAACAATTCTGGTAAGATTACGAGATTTGCCTTTACCTGCAAAGCTCTTTTTATTAAGCTAAGTCCTTTCATTAAATTTACATCCCTATCAGGAGATATCCTCTGTTGAGCAAGTGCAACTCTTACAATTGGATGTTTCATATTCATCTGAGTAGAATGAAGGATTTATAAAATATGCTATTCATTCCAAAATTTCATGAAAAATCAATAACTCGGGTTTAAAGATAATTGACGATGTTTCCTTCCTTTGTTAATACAAGTCTGCCATCTTTTCTCTCTAAACAAAAACCCTGAATTAATATTTGGATATGATAATCGAACTCAGCTCTGGATATACCGAGTTTCCTTATTATTTCATCTTCAGAGAGTCCGGAGGCTAGAAGTTTCAAGATTTCCCTTCTTTTTGGATTGTTAACTGCTCGATGGTATCTTTCATGGTATTCTCTACTTGAATCAAGACTACGAGAGAATTCTTCCCATTTCGACATCAATTAATTGCTGTTGTAAGGTTTAAAAGAGTTTCAATCCCCTCGCCTTTTGGGGGTGGGAGGGATTTTGGAAGTTTTTAACTAATTTGTTTGTATAAGTCTTCGCAGACTTTTGCTATTGTTTCGTTTGCTTTTTTGAGGACGTCTAGAGGGTTAGCATCTTTAACTCTTAAGTATAGTTCAGGTTCTCCGACAAGTGGATGTGGAATATTGTATCTAACAAGAACTGTTCTATCATCTTTTGAGAGGTAATGTTGGAGCAGATTGAGATACGTGTGGTCCTCCCCCTTTACAATCAACTTCACGTAGTCCTTTCCAATCTCTATAATCTTTATCATTACCACTCACCCTTACCGTAGGAGTTGGATATTTTTCTACTTTCTTCCTTCCCGCATTTCGGACATTTAAGTTTTCCTTCGTAGAGAATGAGCTCGCTTTTGCATGAACTACAGAAAGCCTTTATAACTCCCATTTCTGGCTCATCTATCGACAGCTTTGGTGACGGATCAAGAACTCTCGCTTTTATTATGTCGAAGTATCCTATTGCAACCCCAATGCTATCGAACCCTTTACCCACGTTCGATATATGAAGAAATCCGAGATTTGTGTATTTCAAATCTCGGTCTTCTCCCTTTTTTCTTGCAATTTCTACCATAGCGAAATTTCCTCTAACGTCGATGACCCTCCCAACAATCACATCATTCCTCTTTATCTCTGGAATCTTTTTTAACTCTCTAATGCTGGCAGTCTTTCCTTTTATCTCCAAGATCCCGACAACCTGTGCGAAGAGCTCCTTATTTTCCTCATAGACTCCTTTGCCAACTCTAAATTCTTCCGGAGTCCCTATCCTATCTCCTGGCAAGACTATCTTCTCTTTCAATTCTGAACACCTCGACTGCTATTTCTTTGAATGGTTTCTCGTGAAACGAATAAGTTTTTCGCAAAGGGATTATGAACTTCCAGATGTGGGTAACAGTAAATCCTTTTTCTTTGGCTAATTTTTTAACAAATTTTTCACTTCCTGCTGAGTGAATGGAGTATATTTTCTTCCCTATTTCGAGTGCTTTCTCAAGAAAGGGTCTATCCGCATGTCTTTTTCTTATTCCAAATGGGGGATTCATTATTACCGTACATCTCTTTTTAAGGTTAAAATCCGAAACGTTACATGCGATGAAGTCCACTTCTACGCCAACTTTTTTTGCATTCATTCTAGCTATCCTCAGTGCTTCAGTGTCTATGTCCACCCCGATAGCATACGCACCTAAAATTGCTGAGGCGATGGCTAGAATTCCGGTTCCACAGCCGAGATCTACGACGATTTCTAAATCTCCGAAGAGTTTTGCAGTTGTCGTTAAAAAACTGGCGAGATTGGATGGTGTCACGTATTGTTCTAGCTCTATTTTTGGGTCTCTGAATCCTTCTAGTCTTTCGAGGATCATTTCAACTTCCTTTTTCATAGTTCGCTGATTTTTGCTGCGAGCTTGGAAAGAACGTCTCTCTTTTTTCCTTGTACAAATTTTATTGATCCTACTACAAGATGTCCGCCACCGTCAACGCAGGCGTTTACTTCCTTTCTCAACTCGTTGACGATTTTGGGGATATCTAAATTTACGCCCTCGCTTCTTATGACTGCGAAATCTGGACCAAATCCTATGGTTACGATTCTTGGATAATTCTGTTTTAACCTGTCGTGAATTTCTCCTGTTAGCTTTCCTGGAGGGGGAAACTCGAATTTTCTGGAATAGTTCTCCACATCAAAGGCCGCTAAAGCTACTCCATTCGGCAGCGGTTGTATCTTCACGTTCTCCATTCCAACTTTTACTTGTTCTTCTATGGCTTTCTTTGCGTAACCTGAAAGAAGGTCTACTAGTTTCTTCTGTCTGTCTTTTCTCCCAAAACCGAGTATCTCGTGAACTATTGTGCTAGCAGACTTGAAACGAAGGTAAAAGCCTTCATACTCGATTGCTAAAGCTACATCTTTAAGTTCATCTTTGCTCATTTCGCATAACGCGATGTATTCTTCCGCGTTCGATCTATCACCGACAACAGAAATCGCTGCTAAGTTCTTTAAATCAAAATCGCACAACATTCTTGCAATTTCAACGCATAGAATCCCTGAGGTTATGTTGCTGTCCCCTCCGACTCTGTAAGGGTTTATGTGGTAAAGAAGATATTTATCTACCTCTTCGTCCGGGAAATGGTGATCTATCGTTATAACGTCAGCTCCGAAAAGTAAAAAATGCTGAACTGCTGGTAAATCCTCTTTTCCGGATCCATTATCCACGAGTACAACTAGGGGTATTTTGTCTCCGTATCTTTCAGCATCTTCCAGACTTTCGTCTAGGTCCCTTACAAGATCCTCAAGCTCGTAAAATGGGGCTCTTGATACTTTTCTCTTTACCAGATAATATTTTGCTTCTTTGTCTCTGTGAATTCTTTCAACAAGGTTTTGGAGAGCTATTTCAAGTGCAACTCCTCCGCAAGTCCCATCTGCATCCCAATGGTGCCTTATTATAATTGGCCTTGATTTGTACACAGCCTTTTTTAGTTCCCTTGCAACCGCTATCATTTCATCTTTGAGCTTCTCCAAGATTTCGTTCTTTACAAGGAAACCTTTGAATTCTGGTTCGCAGGCTTTTTCAATCTCATTTTCTATTCTTTTTCTTATCTCGTATGCATCTTGGCCAAGAAGTTTTTCCACTTCAAGTGCGTCTATACCATTTCTTCTTATGGTTCCTATTACCTCTACAACGTCTTCGCTTCTGACATCGACATCATCAAAAACGGTGCAATTAACGCTTCCGGTTCCATCTGTCAGTGTGAGAATTTTTGCTATTGCCGTCTCTTTGATGTGAGTTACTAATCCGCGTATCTTTACAGTCTTTCCAATTAACTTTGGAATAGAGGAGATTGGTGTCACTTCGATATCTTTGGAGATTTCCACTATGTTGTATCCGTCAATTTCTGCTGTTGAGAGATCTATTTCCCCATTTACACCAATGTTAGTAATTTTTACAACCACTTCGTCACCCTCTTTAAGGCCAGAGTGCTTTCTCAAAAGACCTCTAAGTCTCTTGTTGAGACTCACGAAGGCTCCTATGTCCGTAATTGAACTCACGGTTCCTAGATATAGCTTTCCAATTCTTATTTCTTCTATTCCGCAGCTATTTCTTAACTTGAGAACATAAGGTTTTTTCCTACACTCCGGACAGAGCTCTTGATCGGTCTCTTTGCCACATATCTGACATCTTTTTACTTTTCCAGATCCACTGCAGTTTCTGCAAATTTCTAGAATTTTTATCTTTCCCTTTCCACTACAAACACCACAAATACCTTTCATAAAAAGTCTGATCTGGTCCTCTGTTAAGTTTACAATTTTTGGATCAAAGCTCTTGGCCTTTCCGGTTCCATTGCAAATTTCGCACGTTTTTTCGACTTCTATGATCCCTTTTCCGTTGCATTTCTGGCAGAGCATGAAAAATGTAGGCTTAGGTTAATAACTCTTGTGAGCTACCCTGCTCTAAAGAGCGAGGCTTCTGGCATTAAGGGAGGCTTTAATCCTCCTTTATCTGCCGCTTCAAAGGCCAAGCTCCTCTGTTCCATGCCTTAACAAAAGGCATGGGCTATGTTGATGATGCTTTTAACTTGGACAGCATGCCTACATCTGCAATTTTTAAACGCTCTATCCATTCAAGCTTTTCTCGTCTCTGCCCCAAAGGACGAAGTTTTCGGTTATAGCAGAGATCTTAAGCCTTACATTAAAGTAGCCCACGGGTTAACAGGATCTGCGGGATAGAGCTTAGCTTTTGAACCAGCAGACGAGCATATCTGCGAATTAATGAGAGCTGCGAAATCAAAAAAATGGTTAAGATTCGGGCAAAATTTAAATACTGAGAAAGTACGGTAAATTTGAAAGCTCAGTATCTGGAGACTAAATTTAAGCCTCCTAGAGCGTATGAAAAACAAAAAAGCTTAAGAATTAAAAAATGTTTGTCCGATAAATATAGGGTCCGTGGCTCAGCCTGGTTAGAGCGCTCGCCTGATAAGCGAGAGGTCCGGGGTTCAAACCCCCGCGGACCCATTAAATTGAGAAAAAAAGAAATTTTTAACTTTCGAAAATACCAAGTTTTAGAGTTTTTCTTGTTTCATCTTCATATTTTTTGAGTTCTTGCAGCCTGTAATCTTCTTCAAGGGCTTTCTTCAAAGCTTCAATATCGCTATCTACCTTTATCTCTCTTGTTCTACCGTATCTCCCCTTAGATACGACTACAGAGTTTATTATACCGAGAGAATCCAATTCCGAAATGAGATCACTTACTCTTCGTTGAGTTAAGGCTTCTATGCCTATTCTGCTGCAGAGCTTTTTGTAAACGCAGTAGACTTCTCCTGTTGTGAACTTTTCCATGCTCTCTGCAAGAAGACTCATGCTGTAGAGGAGAATTTTTGTTTGCAGGGGTAGGGTTCTAACAGTCTCGAGCATGTAGTCTGTCTCTATTTTCTTCACCGCTTTCCTTACATGCTTTATTCTTACCTTGTTATCTCCCTCCCTTTCAGCTATTTCTGCGCTCACTCTTAACAAATCCAGCGCCTTTCTTGCATCTCCGTGTTCTTGGGCAGCTATGGCTGCACAGAGCTGGATAACTCCATCCTCCAGTACACCATCATTAAAAGCTATTTCAGCTCTTTGTTTCAGTATGTCTTCTAGCTGCTCCGCATTGTATGGTGGAAAAACGAGTTCTTCTTCACTCAGAGAGCTAAGTATTCTAGCATCAAGAAAACTCTTGAATTTTAGATTGTTGGATATTCCTATAAGGCAAATTCTAGGATTCGATAAATCTGAATTCATTCTTGTTAGGCTGTATAGAGCTTCTTCAGCTCTTTTTACGAGTTTATCTATTTCATCTAGCACGATAACCATTTTTGCTCCTGTACTTTCAATTGCGTTTTTGACTTCTTCGTAAACTTGGTCTGTTGGCCATCCAGTCATAGGGACATTTTTTCCTAATTTCCTAGCTATGGTAGCTAGAACTCTGTAGGCGGTATCTATTATTTCGCAGTTCAGGTAGTGAACTATAATGTTCTCATTTACTCTTTTGCTCATATCTTCCAAATTTTTCATGACAAGTTTTACTGTAGCTGTTTTTCCGGTCCCGCTTTTGCCATAAATGAAGATGTTTGAAGGAGTGCCCCCCTTTAGAAGGGGAGAAAGCAGTTCAACTAACTGAGATATCTGTTCCTCTCTATGGGGAAGGAATTCGGGGGTATAACTATGCCTTAAGACATCTCTGTTTTTAAATATACTCGTCGAACTTAAAATTTTTTCGAATAAGTTCATTTGATCACCTTCTTTTTCATGTATCTCCTCGTTTAAAGCTTTTTCGATTTTCAATATTTTTTATTTATGTTTTAATGGTATACTGAGCATTATAGGTTTCTTTGGACTTATTATCTTAGAGTGAAAAACAATTCTGCATCTTCCACGTACTTTTTTAATTCCTCCAGACTCTTGAAAGGCCTCTTTTTTGCTATATCTAGGGCTTTTCTCCCTATCAATGCGTAGATTTGTTCCAACTTAGCGCTGTTAACATCTAAGGGCGTTTCAACTGCAGTAACACTTCTGAATCCGTAATCAACAACTCTAGCATCGAGAAACGTCCCTCGCTTGTATTCCCCTATTAAACCAACGAGTATTGGATATGTCGCAATTTGTCTACAATAGCTTATTTTTCCTTCTATCTCTACGAAAAGGTCAGTAATTTTTCTCCCTTTTGGTAAAACCTTTTGTAGCATTTTGTTGTCAATATCTTCTCTAACCTTCTTTTTGAACGCATAGAAGTATTTTTTATGCCTGAGAAGCGTTTTGTAACCCTCTCTCTCCATTGGGGTTCCCGGGAAAATTTTTACTTGCCTTATGTTTATTCTTCTAACCAGGAGATTTCTCCTCATCAATTCTCTTAAAAATTCGAGATTCTTTTCAAAAGTTTCCTTTGTCTCACCTTTTAGCCCAATCACGAAATTTATACCTGGTAGAAATGCTGGAAGACCGTTGTACCCCACTGTCTTACCATATCTATTTATTAACTCTACAGCAAACATCACTTCCTCAGGAGAAGCGCACAGTGTGTTTTTTCTGACTACTGTCTCATCGGCGCTTTCAAGACCGAAAGCTGCGACGTTTCCAGGTGTTTGATATACTACAATTGTTTTTATTATCTCTTTTGACTCTTCAGGATATTCTGCAATTGTTTTTGGATTTACGTTATCCAAATGTAACGTTTTTATTTTTGGGCACTCTTTCCAAATTGCGCGATGAAACTCTTTTATCTTTTCAGGATTGGGTTTTGGGAAATCTTTGCTGAAGTCCGCGAGGTAAGTAAAGAAATCTGTCTGTTTTCCAATTCTGAAGTATCTTATACCTGATTCGTAGAGCGACTTTATTTCGGCTAAGACGTTTTCTGGACTTCGAAAAGATAGTTTCTGAAATCTCTCTATACAGAATGAGCATTTGGCCCAATAGCAACCTCGATATGTTTCAATCTCACAAATAACGTTTGGAAACCACGGATGCTGTTTGACTATTTCTGCCCCACCAATTAAAAATTTGTCTAGGTCAAACTCTAGGCCGAAAAGCTCGCAAAGAGTCTTTTCGAATGGAAATCGCAGTACTTCTATGGAGCTATCTTCAAGCATCTCTATTTCCTTTTTGCTCAATTCTAGATAGATTGGGCCAACAAGGATATTTCTCTTTGCAAAATTAAGCGAAAATAGCTCATTTTTACTTAAAGGATTTCCTCCTAAGTATTTTCCAGGAACGGCTATTCCTGCAATTACTATTAGGAGATCGAAATTCTCCTTTGGTTTTCTCTCTCTGAACTGGTCTATGGTCAAGTAAAGGGCATTTATATTCAACTCTTTCAGAATTCCGTAGACGAATCTTGGATATGGGGAAATAAAAGGCGGAACACCGAGACATGAAGGTTCGTCAACATATCCATCGAGTATTAAAGCCCTCATCCCCCTTGAATTTTTGCGTTCCCTCCGACTATGGAGCTCGTGAGCTGTATATTTCTGATTTCGCACTTTTCATCAACTATACTCCTCCAGAGTTTGACCTTGAAAAGAATAGTTCCGTTGAAAACGATGCTTTCGCTAACGTCGGAAGACTCAATTCTGCAATCGTTTCCAATAAAGGCGTATGGGCCAATTATGCTTCTTCCAGTTATCCTGACACCCCTCTCTATAACGACAGGCTCAATAATTTTTACAGATTTCTCTATTTCGGCAGATCTATCGACATAGTGGTTTGTGAAGCTTTTAAAAGCCTCCAGATAGGAGTCGGCATTTCCAACATCATACCAGTTCCCGTTAAACCTTAAACCATAGACTTCCTCATTCTCGCAGAGGTAACCTATAAAATCACCAAGATTGTCGCTTCTTTTAGATTTTTCAACGTATTCAAGAAGCAATTCTATGGCTTTCTTGGGTAAGAAGTAAACTCCAATTCCGATTAGTGTCGAGGGAGGTTTTTCGGGTTTTTCGTAAAATTTAACAATTCTTTCTCCCTCCATTTCTGCGACTCCATATCTTTTTGCAAGCTCTAAGTCGTTAACGTCGTAGAGCCCTATAACTGGTTTTTTCTTTTCTAAGAAGAAGTTATTTAATTCTCTTAAAGAAAAGGAAAAGACATTATCCCCTGCTACAACTAGAAGATCTTCACTTAAACTTTTTGCAATTTCTGCCAGGGCCTTTACAGCTCCAAGTTTTTCCTCTTCGCTTCTTGTGTTCTCGACAATGATCTCAACTTTTTTCCCTTTAGCCCATTCTCTGAAATCGTCTTCGAATCTCTTATTGGTTGATATTATCACTGGAATCTCGAGGTCGATTACTTTTTCGTATACGTGGTCTATAATCTTTTTGCTGCCCAATGGTAGTAGAGGTTTGGCTTTTGTTTTTGTTATTGGCCACAACCTTGTTGCGTAGCCTCCGGCCATTATTACTGCTTTCATATTTATTTTTCGTATTTATTAATTATATCTCTGAGATATATCTTGTGTTGTCCGAGCTTTCCACCGTAGTTTCCGGCAGAAAGCTTTACAACACCCTCTATTCTGCTTGCCGTCTTTAAACATATGAACATCGCTTTTTCAACGGCCTCTAGGTTTATACCGTTTATTACGATCTCTGGTATCGATCTTACCCCGTCAGGGACTTTTGAGTCTGGAATCTTTCCCTTGAGAGTTGGGCAGTAGTAGTGATTTGTTGTAGGACCGATTTCTGGATACTTGGTTTCAGGTTTGCTCCCAGCTGAGCAGATATCGAAGGAAGTTATTACTCCATCAAGATTTTTAAGTGCCTCAACGCAGGCCTCACCGGCCTCAAGTGCGGAGTCCTCACTTTCGCAGAAAATCCAAATATTTCCGCCAGCTATTCCGTTCGCGTATCCGATATACCTTTCTATAACGAACTCGCCGAACATTATAGGAACTACGATCACTTTCCTGCCCCATCTCTCTTCCTCCCATTCGTAGCCGTCACCACATCTACCGACGTTTATTTCTGCATCAAACTTAGTCTCGCTCTCTGTTGCATTGAAAACCCTAGTTGTTGGGACAACTAGGATCCCCTGTCTTATTCTTTTGCTCATCTCTCTCATCAATACATCCATGAACTTTTTTGATTTCTGAACCCATACTTGGCAGATAGCCCCGACCCTCCCATCCGGTGTTTCGCTTGGGGATAGCCACTTCTCTATTCCTCCTTCTGACTCTCCAAAAACAGTTGATGGTAATGCTGTTGCAGAAACTGCGGCTTTCTCTAGGAGCCATTTGTGCTTTGCGGTAACTATAAACCTTGAATATATCCCATCAAAGGCCTCGCAGTAAGTATCTTCAACTGGAACCCCGTTTATCTCAAGCATGTGTTAAACTTTATCAGGGATTTAAAACTTTTTTTGGAATTTAGTGGTGGTTTGATTTGTTTTTAAGTTTTTGTATTAGAAACTTTGACGTTGCACTTCCCATAGCTTTATATTCCTAAGCTTATTTTCTGGCGATGTGAGAATCGTAATGAAATTTGGTGGTGTCAGCGTTAAGGACGGAGAAGCGATACTCCATAGCGCAAATTTGGTCAAGAAGTTTGCAAACGGAAATGAAGTAGTTGTGGTAGTTTCAGCGATGTCGGGGGTTACAGATGCGCTAATAAACGCTGCAAAAAGATGCAGTTCGGAAGCTTCTGCCGGTTTTATTAAACTTTTTGTTGCCGAAATGATGAAGAGACACTATGAGGCGGTAGAAAAAGCCGTTCAGAGCGAAGATATAAAGAATCGAGTTATAAACGCCCTAGAAAAACTATTTGATGAACTAGAAAAAGTTCTTCTTGGCATAACTTACCTTGGTGAGCTCACTAAAAGAAGCGAGGATTACATCGTTTCATTCGGTGAAAGACTTGTAGCTCCAATATTCTCGGCTTCTCTTCTCTCTCTAGGAGTAGATTCTGTTGCGCTAACTGGCTGTGATGCTGGAATACTCACGGACAGGAATTATGGAAAAGCAAAACCATTGCCCGGAATTTATGAATTAATAAGAAATAGAATTGAACCCTTGCTAAAAATAAAGAAGACTGTACCAGTTATTACTGGCTTCATTGGTTGTGCTGAGGATGGAAGCATAACAACGCTTGGAAGAGGTGGAAGCGATTATACAGCAACAATTCTAGCTTCTGCTTTAAATGCAGATGAAGTCTGGCTCTGGAAAGAGGTTAATGGAATAATGACTTGTGATCCTAAGTTTGTCCCGAATGCAAAATTCATCCCGCAAATCTCTTATCAGGAAGCTATGGAGCTCTCGCATTTCGGTGCAAAGATTTTGCATCCTCTCGCTCTCATACCTGTAATGAGAAAGAACATACCTGTAAGGATAAAAAATGTCTTTAATCCAGATTTTGAGGGGACCGTTATTTGTGCAGGTACTAAGGAAACTAAGGATGTGGTAAAGGCACTTAGCTTAATTCCAAAAGCAGGAATTGTGAGCATAAGCGGAGCGGGTTTTGATTTTGCGGAGATAATGGCGGAAGTCTTTAGAGTTCTTTCTGAGGAGAAGGTTGGAGTGATAATGGTCGCTCAAAGTTCTTCTGAACTTAGTTTGTCGATAGTCGTGGATTTGAAAGATCTAGAAAAAGCTTACCAAGCTTTGAAGAAAATGGAGAACGGAGTAATAAGGGTTAACAAGATAGAAAATGTATCCGTGATCAGCGCGGTTGGTGCGGGTATGGCGGGAACACCTGGGGTTGCAGGGAAAATATTTTCAGCATTGGGTAGAAATGGTATAAATGTAATGATGATCAGTCAAAGTTGCTCGGAATACAACATATCTTTCGTGGTTAAGTCTGAGGATGGAATCAATGCTGTCAGGATAATCCATGATGAGTTCGGGCTTAACAATTAGGGAGGTAGCTAGGAAAGCAGCGAACTTACTCAACAGGCACGAATTTGTTAGGATTTACACCCATTACGATGCTGATGGTATCTCTGCTGGGGCAGTACTTGCAAAAGCATTGCTTAGGGCAAGGAAGGCATTTCAAATAAGCTTTCTGAAGGGTTTAAATGACTTTGAGCCCGAGGGAGATGATTTAATAATATTCGCTGATATGGGAAGCGGATATAGCCAGAAAATTTCGGAAATAGATTCCGATATCATAATACTAGACCATCACAAACCGGATGGAGAAATAAAGCCCAAGAGAAACCTGGTTCATATCAATCCTCACTTTTTTGGTATTGACGGGACATATGAGCTTTCAGCAAGCGGAGTAGCATATCTTTTTGCAAAGGAGCTAGGAGAGAACAGAGATCTGGCCTCTATTGCAATTCTTGGAATAATTGGAGATAAACAGAAGTTCTCTGGATTGAATGCAGAAATTCTGCGTGATGGAATTGAAACGAAATGTATAGAAGCGAGTAAGGGTGTCAGTTTACCATCGGGGAAGCTTTTAAATTCGCTTAAAACGAGTTTGGAACCTTTTTTGGATTTTTACAAAAAGGAAGAAGAGCTAATGGAATTTTTAAAGAAGACAAAATTAGATGGGGATAAAGAAGTTGACGAGCTATCGGAAGTTGAGGTTCAGAGGCTTGCTGATGCAATAGCTTTGAGACTATTGGAAATAGGAGCCTATGAAGGCGTTTTTGAGCAAGTGATAGGTAGTAGACTAATAGTAAAAAATCTTTTACTGAAGAATCCGGTAACTTTGGTGGATATAGTGAACTCCTGCGGAAGAATTGGGGCGACTGCGACTGCTTTCAGCATTCTTCTGGGCGATGAAAAAGCTTTGAAGGAAGGGGTGGAAATAACTGACAAATTCAAGATTGAAATTTTGGAAGAAGTAAGTAAAAGGAGAAGTGAAATAAAAGAGGGATTCTGTATTCGATATCTCATAATGGAAGACGCTCCATCGACGAGCTCTATAGCAACGATATTCTCGCGTTATCTCTTCCCAGAGAAACCTTTGGTCGTTTTAAACATTAAGAAAGATGGAAAAGTAAAGGTTTCTGCAAGGACTACAGAAAAAATTGCCAAAAGACTTGATTTGTCGGAAGTTATGCGATTAGCTTCAGCGAAGGTTGGTGGGAGTGGTGGCGGCCATAGAGTTGCTGCGGGAGCCAACATTTTGCGAGATAGGATGGAAGAATTTCTGAAGGAGGTAGACAGACTTTGCTGTGCTATGCTCGCTTAGAGCTGGAAAGCGGGGACGCAGAAAATATAGTGAAAGCACTTAGAGTAGACGATCCGAGTTTTTGTAAGTGTTATGCCGAGGGCAACAAAATAATAATAGAAGTTGTTACTTCTAAGATAAGTTCCCTTCTTTACGCAATAGACGATTATTTGATGCATATTAAAATGTGCGAGCAAATATGAGATTGAATCCAGATGAATACTTGGAAATAAGAAGGAGAGTAAATAGAATATCGGATCTGGATAAATTTAACCTGCCACGAGGTGTTCTTCATTCTATACTAATTCAGAAAAAGGTCGAGAGTGTTAAAAGAAAATATCGTATTTTTGCCGAAAAAAGCGACGAGATTCTGAGATACTGGAAAGAAAAAGGTTCCTTTCCAAAATGGTTGACTTTAACTCCCGTTATGAAAATTCGAATTCTTTTGAAGGCTATGGGCCTATCTACAAAAGAAATATGGAAAACACTCAGAAACCCAGATATTCTAGACTCGGGGCTTAGAGAAATAGTTTATAGAGCAGTTTCCACGGATTTTGTCTATTCTCCGATAGCTACGAAAATTCAGTTGGTTTTTGGACAAATTGGAGAAGCAATAGTTGAGGAAAAGTTGAGGTCTCTTGGAGTAAAATTCAAGAAAGAAAAAGAGCTCAAAATGCAAAAAACGCCAGACTTTTTGCTTGAAGAACCGCTAGAATTTTGTGGTAGGAGAGTAGTATGGATAGAGAGTAAGGCAATTTTTGCCGATTACAAGATGTATGAAATTTATTTCAGAAAGCAATTCAAAAGGTACTTGGAGCTTTTTGGCGAGGGTATTGCCATTTTTTGGAGAGGATGTTTGGAAGGTTTGGATGTCAGCGATGGATGTGAGTTCAATGGAGAACTGAAGAGAAAATTGCTGGAAATGGAAGTAAGGATAAGAAGAGATAAAGAATTGGAGGGAAATCCGATTGATATTGCTGAAAAATTTGTAGAAAGTTATTTAACTCAGGATATTTTTCCGTACAATGCGGAGGTTGTAAGGATACTAAAAAACATGGGCTTTTTGGTTAAGCAGGAAGATTAATAAGCACGAGGGGGTCCCCTTCGTATGGATCTTTGGGGCTTCATAAAAAAGTACTATATTGATTCTATAGTTTATAAGGAAGGTTACAACATTGTGAATACACTAACTTGGGCCGCAATTCTTGTACTGGTAGCCTATTTTCTTTATCGTTTTCTGGAGAAAAGATTCGAAATTGATGAGAAGTTTATTCTTGCAACAGTTCCGTATATCTTTCTTGGCTCATTCTCGAGGATTGTTGAAGATGCAGGCTTTCTTAATCCTCCAACTTCATACCTTTTCATGTCTCCTTTTATATTTTTCCTAATATTTCTTCTCGCATTTCCAACTCTAATCGTTTCAAGGAAAATCAAGAAATATTACATTCCTTACGCGTTTGTGGGCATTTTATCTTCACTCGTAGTGTTGATCCTTTTGATTCTAAATTTGAGAATCGTAAATCCACTTGTACTCCCGTCTTCTATTTCTATGGCATTGCTCTTTTCTTTTGCATTTTTTGCTATTTTCAAAAACACTAGAAATTTTGCCAGCTTCTCCGTAATGTTTGCACACATGTTTGATGGTTTTGCTAGCTTTATGGGGATAAGTTATCACGGATACGTTGAAATTCACGTGCTTCCGGGTTTTATAGTAGAATATCTGGGCCCAATAGCACTGCCTTTTGTAAAGTTTGCAGTTATTGCTCTGGTTCTTCTCATCGTTGAATCCGAGGAAAACAAGAACTTAAGAAATTTCATAAAACTTGCTCTGTTAATTCTTGGTCTTGGCCCCGCTCTAAGGAATGCATTGAGGATAACCTTTGCTGTTTAGCTGAAAAAGTCAAGCGTTGTTTGAGAGCCCTTCATTTTCGCATCGGAATAGCCGAATCTTTCAAGTATTCTCATTACGGCCGGAATTATTTGATGCTCGATGTAGTACTCTTTGTCAAGCTTCTTCAGTTCATATCCCTCTCTGCGTTTTATTTTTATATTTTCACCGTCGAAGCTTTCTATCATCTCCAAGGGATATGCCCTGTCTCCAACGTTTCCAGCCCCTTTAACTACAATGTAACCGATCTTCGAGCCGACTGGGTAAAAGATGCCTATTTCTTCAGCCTTTTTTGCAGCTTTAACATGTGCCTGTATTGCTTCGTATTTTGATGGCTTCTTCGTTAAACCCTTGTATATTACTATATCCTCCAGCTTAACGTTACCCTTTCTTATTTCCTCTATGATCCTCGAAACGAGTTTCATGGCTTTTTCCGGATTTTTCTCTCGGAGTAGTATCTCTATTACTTCTTTCTGCGCTCTCTTTGCCAATTCGCACCAATCGCCTCTTCTTACTTCGAGTCCTCTGACTAAGATTTTTCCTTCGATTGTTAGCCCGGCATATCTCTTCTTTTCAACAAAGAATATTGTTTTAAAAAGCTCGTCAAGCTCTATCTGGACTGGAAGCTCTTTGGATATTCTTTCTATCAGCTTATCTACCTCTTTTTTTAGTTCTTCGATTCCTACTGGTTTTGAAACAAATATACTGTCCGTGTCACCATAGAGAACTTTAAAGCCCATTTGTTCTGCTATCTTTGCCGAAGTTTTTATGAAATATCTTCCCCAGGCAGTTGTTGCCTCAGCACAAGCCTTGCAGTACCACCTTGCCCCGCTCCATCCCATGTATCCATAGAAGGAGTTTGTCAGAATTTTCAGGGTCTGTTGTTTTATGTCTAGGAGCTTGTAATTCGGATCATTCTCATTCATGTTTTTCATAATTTTCTTGATTTCTTGTCTTCTCTTGATTAGGGAAATGAGAATTCTCTTAAAAAATCCATCTGGCTGTTTTTTGAATCTGTAACCAACTTCGGGAGCTATATAATCTCCATTTGGGCTTAGGGTATCTGGGCTTATATTGAAAGCCACCATTATTGACGGATACATACTAGCGAAATCGAGTTCGGCAACGTTTTCGTGTAAACCCCTCTCTGGTTCTATAACAAATGCTCCCTCGTAGGTTTCAGCAACTTCAGCTGCATTTGGGGCCACCTCTCCAACCTTTTTTGCCTCGCTGAGCAAAAGCCAGTCAACTTGCTTGCCTCTTCCAATTCTTGTTACATCATCCAATGGCAATCTTATCAGTTTCGCCATTTCATAGTGCATCGGTAGCAGTTCCTTTGCTATCATGAATGTGTGTATGACATCTCTTTTTGCATGCAGGAAAACTTTTTCTTTATCCATTTCCCAGTACTTGTTTATATCTCTGGCTTCTATGTCCTCCATATCTATTTTGGTTCCGAGAAACTCTGCGATGTTTTCGAGTCTCTTTATCTTGACTTCAGTAATTCGCATGGCTATGTCGTAGAGGTCTACGTTAATTCTTCCGGCTATTTTTGGTCTGCCGCCCTTAAAGCTTATCTGGCTTCCGTCTCTGCCGATGTTTAGCGGAACTTTTAGTTTTTCAGCTCTCTTCCTTAAATAGGGCCAGTCGAAAGCATCTTGATTGTATCCGACGATGACATCGGGGTCAACGGTTTTTATTATTTCAACAAATCTCTGTAGAATTCTTCTCTCTTCCCCGCTAATAATCTCAAAGTCTTCCTCTCCATCTCCCCATTTGACTGCGATTACAATTATTGGATCTTTTTCGGCATCTGGCATACCAAAGGAAGACAACATTTCGCAGTCAAATGCTAGAATTTTGAGTTCTGGAACCTCAATTTCGACACGCTCAATTTCATCAATTTCGTAGCTTTTTATTTTTCCTCCAATTTCTTTTCCTTTTATTTTCACTCCATCCATGCATGCTAGATCTTTGTCTATGAGATAGCGATATGCAAAGGGTATGTCTGCTTCTCTAACTTCTCCGCATTCCGAGAAAATCTCTCTAAGCTTTGGAACGTGTTGTGGATGCCTAGCATAAATTACAAAAGCATCCCTCTCTTCTCCCAGAATCTTTACTTTTCTCCTCTCGTATGATTCCGGGGTTATTGCACCCTTTCTCGTTTTAACAACAGCTCTTTCTATTGTCTCTTCGTCCACGTTAAAAACATAAAAATAAGGTTTGAAGTTTTTGTCGTAGGCGGTAAATACTTCCTCTCCTTTACACCAGAGTCTTATGATGGCCTTTTCATCGACCGTAACATATTCTGCATCGAGTAGCAGACCTTGGATCACAACTTTTCTAATCTCGGGAAGATTTAAATTTAACTTACTATACTCTCTTCGTGCTTTACAACTTTATTTCGGTTAACACTACCTGGAATCGGGAAAAGGTTGTAGACTTGATGAAGGAGATAGAATGCGAGGTAGTATTTCTGGATCTTCCTGAACACTTTGAAGCCTACATTGTGAACGGCATTATCCCACCCCAAGACTTCGGTTATTCGCAGGATTTGAGGGCCTGTGAGCCTATAGTAAGATTTTGTTGGGAGAATGGGATACCAATATACTGTTATATAGAAACAAAGCTCTCAAAAGAACTGATTGATATTCAAATGGAGATAGCAAGACTCATTTTGAAGACTAAGCTTAAGAAAAAGATAGATGTGAAAGAGTGGAAAAAGGTGATATTGAAGGATATAGAGATACGGAACTCTTCCGATGAGTATATAGAGATGAAAATTAGGGACAACGCTAAAAAAGAAAACGTCTGCTTAAACTTATCTAGGCAATTAGAAAAAGAACTTGAGGATTTGGGGGTGAAGAGAATTGTTTTGTATGAATTCAGAAGACCAATAGATAAGTTATACGAGCTTGCAAGTCGAGAGATAAATGGAGAGGAAGTTTCTGACGAGTATTGGCTTGAGGCGATTGAGAGGCATATTGCGTTCGTTGACACGGTTATCGAGATGGGTTATGAAGAAGCCTGCAAACTCTTATGGATTTAGGGGAATTTACATAGACATCGAAGGTGTAAGGCATGGTTATCTTGTAGAAGGGAAATTCGAGGAGAGTAGAACCGATTTTGATGAATTTATAATAACACCAACTTTTTTTAATGCCCACACACACCTAGGTGACTCAATTGCAAAAGATCCCCCATACATGGATTTGGTGAAGATGGTTGGACCGGATGGCTATAAGTTCCAGGTACTTAGATCTAATTCATCAGATGAACTTAGAAGAGCGATTTTGGGGGAAATTGAGATAGCAATTAAATCTGGAACCAGTTATTTTCTAGATTTTCGCGAATCGGGAATAGAGGGGTTGAAGATTGTTGAAGGAATCAATCGTTTAATTCCTCTGGGAAGACCTAGGGACATTGAGGAGGCTTTGAAAATGAGCTGTTTTGGGTTTGCAATGAGTAGTGTTAGAGATCATGAAATCGACCTTCTATTCAGCTTGAGAAGGATTGCAAGTAAAAGAGGGATTATTTTTGCGATTCATGCTGGAGAAATGAATTGCGAGGACGTAGAAAAAGCAGTAGAACTAAAACCAGATCTAGTGATTCATATGAATCGTTGTCCGGAGATGCTGAGGTATTTCATAGAAGAGGGAATTCCGATTGTTTCCTGCATAAGATCAAATGCTTTTTTTGACCTTCTAAATCCCGAGGTTTATAGAACTCTCGCCACGTATGAAAACTGGCTTTTGGGTACTGACAATGGTATGCTTTTTAATCCTTCAATGCTTGAAGAGATGCATTTTTCGGCCCTAATCGTGAAGAACGATTTGGCCATTTTCAGAGGAGCTGTTTATGGTTTCCGAATCTTTGAGAAGAAATTTGGGTTAAAAAAAGGTTATATTGTATTCCATAGGAGATGGAATTTTAGAAATGCGAAGAATCCCCTTTCAACTCTTGTTAGAAGAGCTAGTTTATTGGATATAGAAAAAATAGTTGAAGCGCGGTGAAACTAAGGGTGCTATTTTAA